>CAZCGD010000650.1:0-4556 GCA_964498105.1 uncultured Streptomycetaceae bacterium | reverse complement strand
CTTGCCGCCAACGTCGAAGTTCTGGTCGATGACGAGCACGGTGAGGCCGGCATCCCGTGCCCGGATCGCGCACGGCAATCCGGAACACCCGGCACCGATAACGACAACATCCGCCTCGTAGTCCCACTTGATGCCGTCGGGGCCTGTCCCTTGCGCGGAAGGCGTGCTGGCGCAAGCGCCGAGCGTTGCCGCGCCGACACCGGCCGCCATGCCCTGCTTGATGAAATCCCGCCGGCTGACCGATGTGCTCTCCTGCGACTTGCGTACTTCGGGCTTGGTGTCGCGCTTTTTTGCCATGTCACTCTCCCTGTTCCTGTTGAAGCGACTCTCGTTACCCGGTAACCAGCCCCGGGCGCTTGCTTTCCGGACACCTTACTCCCGAGGCATGCGCGCGGCAAGCTGTCTGCAGTTAGAATCGCAAAGATAAATAGGTTCTACTGAATTTTGATATTCAGTTTCTTCAACTGCTGCTCGATCTCGGCAAGCTCGCGCGCCAGCGTTGCCTTGAGTTGCCCGGGGGTCATGCGCTCGGCGGGTTGACTGCCGTCGGCTTCGAGCCGTTTCGCCATCTGCGGAGCATGCATGCCCTCGCTCACCACGCGATTGATCGCCGCGATGATCGCGCGCGGGGTGCCCGCCGGCGCCCACAGGTTGTAGCGGTTGGTGATCTTGAACCCGGGAAACCCCTGCTCGGCAACCGTCGGCAGGTCCGGCATCGTCGGCACGCGCGTCAAGCCCAGCGTGGCCAGCGCCCGCACCTTGCCGGTCCTGATGGCGGCGCTCGCGGCGATCGAACTCGCGACCGCCATATGAATCTCGCCGCCGATGACCGCGATGATCGCAGGCGCGCTCCCCTTGTACGGGACATACAGCATCTTCGCGCCGGATAGCTGCGCAAAATGCTCCATGCTCAAGTGAACCGGGCTGCCGATTCCCGTGCTGCCGGAGTAATCCAGCGTCCGGGTTTTCGAATACGCGATCATGTCCTTGATCGACTTGATGGGCAGGCCCAGGTTCACCAGGAGGATGTAGGGTTGAGTGGACGTGCTGACGACCGGGTCGAACGCCTTCAACACGTCGAAAGGAACACGCTTCTGCGCGCTCTGGTAGAGGACCGTGTCCCCCTGGCTGAGTAGCGTGTAGCCGTCGGGGGCCGCATTGGCAACCAGCTCCGTGGCAATCACGCCGCCACCGCCGGACCGGTTGTCCACTATGGCATTCTGGCCCCAACGATCGGTCAGCATCTGCGCGACCGCGCGCGCGATCGCGTCGGCGCCCGCGCCAGGGGCCACGGCCACGACGAGCCGGATCGGCTTGACCGGATACCCGGCCGGTTTATCCTGCGCGATCGCCGCGCCGTAGTACGCGAGCGCAGCGCTCGCGAGCCAACCTGCCAGTTTCCTGGTCATCTTATTCATATGGATACCCCTCCTCGCGGGATTATTATGAGCCAGGCAGCATCCGTAATGGGTAATCGGACCCCCGCACTGCGGGAACGACCCTTTCGCCGGTCCTGAGCAGCGTCGAAGGGCCATTCGACTTAAGAAATTCCGGAGAAATCGATGAAGCGCAGCGTTGTCCACACTGACAAAGTCCCCCCTGCCCGCGTCCCGCTTTCGCAGGCGATCAAGTTCGGCGACTGGATCTTCGCCTCCGGCCAGCTCGGCATGGACCCGAAGACCGGGAAGCTCGTCGAGGGCGGGATCAAAGCTGAGACGCGGCAGGTGTGTGAAAACCTGAAAGCCGTCCTCGAGGCCGGCGGCTCCTCGCTCGCGAAGGTGGTGAAGGTCACCATCTACATGGTTGACCTCGGAGAGCTGATGGCGATGAACGAGGTCTTCAGCAGCTACTTCCCGAAGGAGCCGCCGGCGCGGACGACGTTTCAGGCGGCGGCGTTAGTTGCGGGAGCGCGGGTCGAGATTGAGGCGATAGCGACGCTTTGAGATCGTAATCCCTGGGGCCGGGCCTGGGGCCGGGTCGGACCACCGCAACGCTTTGATTCGAAATTACTAGACCACGAAAAAGCGCCTGTAGAAGCGCTTAGAGGCCCAGTTTTGGCACTGAAATTGGCGCTCTAAGAAAAATGGCCAGCGTCAAACCGACCGTACAACCCGGGGTCCGCTCAGTCTGCCCCCCCTAAGAACGGTCTTTTCCTTCCGCCTTTCGACTTTCGACTTGGCCATGGGGCCAATTCGTTACGCCCCCAGCTCCGCCTTGAGCGCAGCCGGGGTCAGTATCGATACCCGCGATTTGCCCGCCAGCGCGAGCAGGTCCCCGTCGCCCGTCACCAGTGCGTCCGCTTTGGCCGCATAGGCCAGTTGCAGGAACTTCCGGTCATCCGGATCGCGGCATTCAGGGACCCGCACGGACGCGCCGGCCTCGCGCACGGCCTCGGCGTGCTCCATGTAGTGCGCGAGCACGTTCTTCGTTTCCTCGTCGGAAAGCTTGAACTTTGGGTAGGCGAGCACGCGCACCAGTTCGGCGAGCGTTTCCGCGGAAACGAGGGGGACGACGCGCCCGGCCGCCCACGCCTCCCGCAGCCAGTCGAGCCGCCCCTCGCGAAACACGAGGGCCGACACCGCGACGTTGGTGTCGAGCACGATGCGACGCGGGCGGGCTACTTCCGTTTTCTCGCCCACCGCACCGCGCCTTCGATGTCCTTCTCGGTGATGCCGAGCGACTCCATCTTTTGCCAGACGCCTTCGAGGCTCGTCACCTTCGCCGGCACCAGCACGATGCGGCCCTTTTCGGCGCGCACCTCGAAGTAGCGCGCGCCCGGGAATTGCCCCACGACCGCCTTGGGCAGCGTGAGCTGGTTCTTGGAGGTCAGCTTGGCAAGCATGGCAGCATTCCTTTTAGTAAGGAATTCTTATTATACGCCGCCTTCCCCAATCCAGGTCGGACCAGCACAAGGAACCCGGGAGATCGTGAGATCGGGAAATCGCGAGATCGAAAAATCGTCAGAGCGAGTTTCCGCACTCCCGCACTCCCGCACTCCCGGAAATGAGAAAACGTGGTCTGTCCCGGGTTTTCGCGGGTTTTCGCGAATGGATCAATCACCGCGATCGCAATTGGCATTGGACGGGATTTGCATATATGTATTTATGTATGCATAATGGTCCAGATGGAGGTCGTTTGGGACGAGACCAAGCGCCGCGCCAACTTGCGCAAGCACGGTCTCGATTTTGCCGATGCGGAACATGTCCTCGCCGGCATTACCTGGACAATCGAAGACCGGCGGTTCGAATATGGCGAACAACGTTACATCACCCTGGGCATGCTACGTGACACGGTGGTAGTGATGGCGCATGCCGAAACGCCCGCCACTTTCCGGGTCATTTCAATGCGAAAGGCAACGCGACGTGAGCAAGCCCTCTACTTCCAGAACATCTAGCCGCGCGGCCGCCTCGAAAACGGACTGGCCGCGCGTGAAGGCGATGCAGGATGCCGAGATCGATTTGTCCGATCTGCCGGAGATCACCGCGGAGAAGGCGATGCACGGCGTGGTGCGCGTTGGAGGCAAGGTTGTGCCGCGCGGCAAAACGCGGCTCACGATGTACCTCGACTCGGCAGTGGTAGAATTTTTCAAGGCGCGCGCCGGGACGCGCGGCTATCAGACGCTGATCAACGAGGCGCTGAAGCAAGCAATCGAGCACGAGAGCCTGGAGGCCACGCTGCGCCGGGTCATGCGCGAAGAAGCGGCGGCCTACAAGGTCGGCAGGAAGGCCAGGTAACACACAATCTCCTCTTGCCTCTCGCCTTCTGCCTTCTGCCTTCCGCGCTCACTGAGCGCGGGCCAGCGTGTGTTTCGCCAGAAATTCCCTGACGCGCTTTCTCGCTGCTTCCAGCGCCGCGCCTGCCTTCCACTCCGGAATGAATTCCGCGTTGGGCAGCAGCTTCGCCGTCTCCTCGGCAATCGGGTACGGATGCGCCTCGTCGTTGCCCGCCAGCACCAGGCAGGGCGTCGTGCAGCTCGAGACGAACGCGCGGTCCACGCTGTAGAGAAAGCCGGCCGTGTAAAGGTTCCGGTAGTACGCATCGAGCACGGCTTCGGTCAACTCCGGATGATCAGTGAGGCCCTTGGCCCACTCGTCGAAGCGGGGGGCGCGGCCGGGCTTGAGCGGCCCCACGCGCCCGATGGGCTGCGCGATGACAGCGCTCACGAAGCGTTGCGGCTGCATTTTCAGAAGGCTCATGATGAAAGAGCCGCCGATGCACTGGCCGAGGAGATGGCAGCGCTCGATCTTCAGGCGGTCGAGCAGCGCGAGGTGGTCGGCCGCGAACGAATGCCAGCCGTCCTTCGCCGTGATCGGCGCGCGCGACTTGCCGCCGGCATTGCGCTGGTCCATCGCGATCACCCGGTAGCTCGAAGCGTACTCGGTGATGGGATTGATGGGCGCCATCGGCGTGCTCCAGACGGCAATGGTGGACCTCACGCCCGCCGGCGCGAACGTGAGAATCGGGAAGCCCTTGCCGAATTCCTCGTAGTAGATCGTCGCGCCGTGGTGTTCGAGTGTTGGCATATGGCTCCCCGTCAAAATTCCGTGGCTCGTGAC
>CAZCGD010000649.1:0-4353 GCA_964498105.1 uncultured Streptomycetaceae bacterium | reverse complement strand
CATCATCTGGGGCAGCGACTACCCGCACCTCTCGTTCGCCGACAAGGTGGGCTCGGTCGAGCTCTTCAACCTGCTCGCGTCGTGGGCGCCGGACGCGGCGATGCGCAAGAAGATCCTGGTCGAGAATCCTCAGCGCCTGTTCGGGTTCTGAGGGACGAGGGAAGGGGCTGTTCCGGGTTCCGGGTTCAAGGTTCAAGGTTCAAGGTTCAAGGTTTAACTTGGAACTTTGAACTTGGAACTTTGAACGGGGTGTCACCCGCCCCTCGACACTCGTCCCTCGACCCTCCTTTCCCCATGCGGTCCGCGACGGGCATCTAGTAGAATTGTACAAGGCCCGGAGGAGGAACATGGGGAAAGGCAAGAGCGTCGTTGGGCGCATGAACGCGGTGGTGAACGACTTCGTCCGCCGCTGCCGCTATTTTCACGAACCGATGACGGTCGGCCGGGCGCGGATGTTCGCGATGCAGCACCGCCTGAACACCCGCCAGCGCAATTCCGTGCTCAAGTTGAAGGTGGCGACCAACTGCCCGGTATGGGAACTGCGGATACGGATCATCCAGGCCTGCAGCGAGGAAGTCATCGCCGACCACGAGCATGGCGGCGGCCGCCCGCACTGGGCGATACTCGAGGACTTGGGCGTGCGCATCGGACTCAGGCGCGCGGACATTCAGGCGGCGCAGCCGCTGCCCTCGACGCAGCTCTGCTGGTCCGCGTGGGACGGACTGATGGCGAACCGGCACTGGCTCGAGGGCGTCGTTGCCAATACCTGCGCCGAGCGCGTAAACGTGCCGGGCTACGGCACCGGGACCTTCCGCAAGCACGGCTGGTTCGGCCTGGAGCGCAAGCGCTGGGGCAGGTTGTTCAAGCTGTCGGATAAAGAGCTCGAGTTCTTCGAGTTGCACGAGGCAGCCGACATCCAGCACTCGAACATGGGCTGGCTCGCCGTCGAGAAATACGCAAAAGAACTGCACATGGAGGACGCGGTAGTGGTTGCCTGTGAGCGCAATCTCCATGTCTGGGAGCACTACCTGTCGGGGATAGCTGCCGCCGGCGACCGGCGGCGCGGCCGCTGAATCGGGTGCGGATATGACTGCATCCCGGGGAGGAGGGGCGATGAAATACCTGATACAACGCATCCTGCCGATTGTCGTTTGCCTGCTGGCGGCGGCGGCATCGGCCCAGGATTATCCCAGGCGGCCGGTGCGAATGATCGTGCCGTTCGTGCCCGGCGGCTCCTCGGACTTCGTCGCGCGCGCGATCCAGTTGAAGATGATCGAGCTGCTGGGCCAGCTCGTGATCGTGGACAACCGCGCCGGTGCATCGGGCAACGTCGGCGTCGAGCTCGCGGCGCGTTCCCTGCCCGACGGCTACACCCTATTTCTCGGCAACGTCGGCAGCACCGCGATCAACCCCAGCATCTTCCCCGGTTTCCCGGTCCGTCCGGTGCGCGACCTCATCGGGCTGACGCTCCTGGTGGACGTGCCGGGCGCGTTCGCGGTTCATCCGTCGGTGCCGGCGAACACAGTGAAGGAATTCATCGACTACGCCAAAGCGCGCCCGGGCCAGTTGAACTACGGCTCCTCCGGGGCGGGCGCCGCGCAGCGCCTCGCGTTCGAGTTCTTTATGCAGAAGGCCGGCATCAAGCTCGTGCACATCCCGTACAAAGGCGGCGCCGGCGCCGCCACCCTGGCGGTCCTGGGGGGGGAGGTCAGTGCGACCATGCTGACCGTTGCGTCATTCGTCGGGCACGTGAAGACGGGCAAGGCAAAAGTACTCGCCGTCATGTCGCCCCAACGCAGCCACGCACTGCCCCAGGTGCCGACCATGGCGGAATCGGGATTTCCCGAACTGAAACTTGGCTCCTGGCAGGCGATGTTCGTGCCCAGCGGCACGCCGAGGCCGATCGTGAACAAGCTCTACGGCGTGATGATCAAGACGGTCGAGGACCCGGAGACGGCGAAGCGGCTGGCGGCCGGAGGCGCCGACATCGTGACCAGCAAATCCCCCGAGGAATTCGCGACGTTCCTGAAGGAACAGACGGAATTCTGGGCGAAGCTCGTGAAGAGCGTCGGGGCGACGGCGGAGTAAAGCGTACGTGATTCGCCGCATCGGCAAGATCGAAGACAAGAAGCCCTGAGCAACCCCACGGAGGATATATGAACAAGCTCCTAAACCTAACCGCCGTTATTCTCTGTGCAATCCTCGCGGGCTGCGCGACAGACGGCGGCCGGCCGACCGCTACCGGTGTGTTCACGTTCGGCCTGTTCGGCGATCTCGCGTACCGCCCGGAGCAGGAACCGTTGCTGGAGAATGTGCTCACCGACCTCAACGCGGAATCGCTTGAGTTCGTCGTGCACGTGGGCGACTTGGGCGCGCCACGCTACGGCTCGTGCTCGAACGAGCTGTGGGCGCGACGTAGGACTCAGTTCGAGGCATCGACACACCCGTTGATCTACACTCCTGGCGACAACGAATGGACCGACTGTCATGACCAGCAGGGCGTGCCAGGCGGCGATCCGCTGGAACGGCTAACGAGTCTGCGTGCGTTTTTCTTTCAAGGGGAGCATTCCCTGGGCCGGCGCACCATCGCATTGACGCGGCAGAGCCAGACCTCCGATCCAGTGCTCGGAAGATACCGCGAAAATGTTCGTTGGACCCGCGGCGACGTCACATTCATCACCTTGCACGTCGTTGGCAGCAACAACGGCGTTGGGTTCTCGGCCGCCAGTGACGCGGAACATGCCGAGCGCAATCGCGCCAACATGATTTGGCTGCGCGAGGGGTTTGCGGCAGCACGGGCGAATAACAGCCGCGCAATCATGATCATCCAGCAGGCGAACGTCTTCCCGGAGATTCCACCGTTTCCCGGCAAGCTAGGAGGTAGCGGATCGGCCGAGCTGCGGGCCTTGCTCGAGAAGGAGACGATTGCCTTTGGGAAAATCGTCGTGCTCGTGCATGGCGACAGCCACTACTTCCGGATTGACAAGCCGCTCGGGCGGCGCCCGAACGTCGCGGCGATCGAGAATTTCACTCGTGTAGAGACTTTTGGGCAACCGAATCATCACTGGCTGCAGGTGACGGTGAACCCAGATGATCCGAACGTTTTCACGTTCCGGCAGCGCATCGTCGCGCCCAACGTCATGAAACGCCCGTAGATCAGGAAAGTCCGCCGGGGCGTCGGCGCCACGGCGGACTAAGTCAGAAGTCAGAAGTCGGAAGGCGAAAGGCGAAAGGCGGGAGGCAGAAGGATGAATGAAGAAGGGGTCGACTCACGACTCACGACTCACGATTTACGCATCTCCAGTAAAGGGTAACGAGTGACGGACAGGCCAACGGTGTTAGTGACGGGGGCGAGCCAGGGGCTGGGCGCGGAGATCGCGGTGGAGCTGGCGCGCAGCGGTTGCGACGTTGCCGTGACTTCGCGGCGTGTCGAGCGGCTGTCGGACACGCTGGCGCGCATTGCGGCGGCGGGCGCGCTCGGCATTCCCGTGGAGCTCGACGTCCGCTCGCAGTCGAGCATGGAACGCGCGATGGCTGAAGTCGCCGGCGCGTTCGGGCACGTGGACACGCTGGTCAACAACGCCGCGGTCACGCTGCGGCGCACGGCGCTCGAGATGACGCGCGAGGAGTGGGACGAGCTGATGTCCGTCAATCTCAAGGGCACGTTCTTCATGAGCCAGCAGATGGGGCGGCACCTGATCGCCAAGCGGCGGCCGGGCAGCATCATCAGCCTGGCCTCGGCGCACGGCCTGCTCGGCTACCCGCAGCGCTCGGCCTACGGCATTTCCAAGGCCGGTATCATGCAGATGACGCGGATGCTGGCGATCGAGTGGGCGGAGCATGGCATACGCGTCAACGCGATCGCGCCCGGCACCGTGGACACGCCGTCGCGCGCGGAGTATTTCGCGGCCAACCCCGAGGCGAAGAAGGCGATGACGGACCGCATTCCGTTCCACCGCTTTGGCACCACCGGCGAAGTGGCGGCGGCGGTGCGCTACCTGGCAAGCCCCGAGGCGGCGTATATTACGGGTCAGACGCTGGTGCTTGATGGGGGGCTGACGGCCTACTGAGGGGCGAGGGACGAGGGTCGAGTGCTGAAAAGTTTGCAGTTTGCAGTTTGCAGTTTGCAGTTAGCAGTAGGCAGATTGCAGTTTGCAGTAGGCCGTTTGAAGTTACTGCCAACTGCCAACTGACGGCTGCCAACTGAATATGGCCAACTGACGGCTGCCAACTTCTTTTCTGGGAGAGACTATGAAGAATATTCCAGGTTCATTGTTAATAGTCGTCGCGTCGCTTTTTGCGACGACTATTCCGGCGTGGGCGCAGCAGTACCCGGCACGGGCGGTGCGGTTG
>CAZCGD010000648.1:0-6084 GCA_964498105.1 uncultured Streptomycetaceae bacterium | reverse complement strand
AGCTTTTTTCTTTCTGCACGTCCTCCTAGTAGGCGTGCTTGCCGCCGTCGGGCAGCCACGCGGTCGGCGCGAGCGCTTGTTCGTCGCTGATGCAGTCGAGCACGACCGGCTTGTTCATGGCGAACGCTTTGGGCAGCAGGTCCTTCAACTGCGCCGGCTTTTCCACCCGGAACGCGGTGCAGCCAAAGGCTTCCGCGACTTTCGCCAGGTTGGCGTTTTTCTGGAACCGCCACATCTCCCCCGAGCGTTCGTCGCGCTTTTCCTTGTAGGCGGCTTTCACCAACGGGATTTCCTGGTTGAGCGAGCTGTTGTTGTTGACGACGACCACGACGTTGATGCCGTGGCGCGCCGCGGTCTCCAGCTCCGTCATGTGGTAGTAGAGGCCGCCGTCGCCGGTGAAGCACACCACCGGCCGGTCGGGCAGCGCGCACTTCACTCCCATCGCGCCGGGCAGGCCCCATCCCAGCGAGCCCTCGCAGCGGATGTAGCGCTGTCCGGGACGGGTGTAATCCATCATCTGGCCGGTCCACATGCCGGCATGCCCGGTGTCGGAAACCACCACGCCATTGGCCGGCAGCGCCTGCATGATCTCGCGACAGATGCGCTCCGGCCGCAGCGGTGAGGCATCCGACGCCAGCATCGGCTCCGCCCACGCGCGCCACTCCGCGACGTGCTTCTGCGCCTGCGCGTTCCACGCTTTCGCGCTGTCGGGCGTCTTGCGCTGCGCGACGTCACACATCTGGCGCAGCGTCACCCGGGCGTCGCCCAGCAGGGCGACCGTGTTGGGATAGTTCCGGCCGAGCACTTCGGGATCGATATCCAGCTGGATTACCGGCGTGCCGACGGCGGGTATCTTCCAGTTCGCCGTCACCTGCCCGCCGGCGCCGCAGCCGGCGAAGAACACGAGATCCGCTTCGGATACCACGCGGTTGGCGCACGCGCGCGAATACGTGCCGACCACGCCGACCGACAGCGGGTGGTTGTCCAGGATGAGGCCCTTGGCGGTGAGCGAAGTGGCGACGGGTAGCTGCAGCTTTTCGGCAAGTTCCACCAGCTCGGCCTGCGCCTGCGAAGTAACCACGCCGCCACCGGCGACGATGATGGGCTTATGGGCCCTGGACAGCAGCGCCACGGCTTCGCGCACGCGCTCGCTGTCGGGGCCAGGGCGGAACGGCGGCACGCGCGAGAACTGCGGCTCTACTTGCGGCTGCAGGTCGGCCTCGCCCTCGACCCCCTGGCCGTGCGAGCCGCGCAACCGCAGGTGCACCGGGCCCGGCGTGCCCGTGGTCGCCACCCGGAACGCCTGGCGCACGAGGTCCGGGAAGCGCGACAGGTCATCGAGCGTCATGTTGAGCTTGGTCACCGCATCGAACTGGGTGATGTCCTCCACTTCCTGGTAGGCGCGGCGATAGCGGCCGGGCGTGGCGGGGCCGCCGCTGATGGCGATCATCGGCGTGCAGGCCATGAAGCCGTCGCGCAGGCCGGACGCGAGGTTCGACGCGCCGATCTGCTGCGCCAGGCACACGCCAGGCTTGCCGGCGGCGCGCGCGTAGCCGTCGGCCATGTACGCCGCCGACTTCTCGCTGTGGGTGAGGATCTTGCGGATACCGAGGCCATCCATCTCCGCCAGCGACTCCAACAGGATCGTCGGCACGAAAAATACGTGCGTGACCCCGTAACCCTGCAGCATCTCCGCAAACAACCGCGATCCCGTCATCCTGGGCATGGAATTCCTTTCATCGTATAAAAAGCGAACCGCGGAGGCGCAGAGACGCGGAGACGCGGAGAACAGAAAATTCAATGACGTACTAAGTTTCTACGATTCGCCAATTTAGTGAACCATCGTTTCATCGATTTTCTTTGTGTTACCTCTGCGTCTCTGCGCCTCTGCGGTTAGCAACCGCCGTTCTTGGTTTCATGGGAAGACTATTAATCTACGGCCGCGCGCGGACAGCGCTCCACGCGCCGTTCGCGCCGCTGATGGCGTCGCCATCCACGCGGCCCGCGTATTCCGTGCCGCCGGCCGTGAAAGTGATCTGATCGCCGCGCAGGCGGCCATTCGTGACCGGCAGCTTCCTGCCATCCGACTCCAGCGAGCCGGTCAGTTTCTGGAAACTCTGCTGCAGCGTGAGCGTGCCGCGCGGCAACGTCCAGCTGCCCGCCACTTTCGCCGGCACGACGTACAGGTAAGCGGTGCACCACTGATCGCAATCCCCCTCCACCCGGCTGGTCTCGTCGGCGTCCCAGCCTTCGATGCCGAAACCATTGGCGACGATGCGGGCCCCCGGCTTGAGGTCGAGGAATTTCGGCGTCAGGCGGGTGAGGTTTTCCGGCAGCAGGAACAGCGCCAGCACCGTCGCTTCCGAAATGTCAGCCTCGTACATGTCGCCCTGCACGAACACCGCCTTCCCGTCCACGCCCTCTTTCGCTGCGATGCGCCGCGACAGCGCCACCATGTCCGGGTTGTACTCGACGCCGCGCCCCCGCGCCCCGCGCCTGGCCGCGGCGATCACGTTGCGTCCATCGCCCGAGCCGAGGTCCATGACGTAGTCCTGCGGCGTCACCTTGGCCATGTCCAGCATTCTTTCGGTCAGGACGTAGGGCGTCGGCACCCACACCACGTCCTTCCCTTCCTGGCCCACCGTTGGCTCATACAGCTTCTCCGGTTCCTGGGCCAGCACGGCCCCGCCGGCGACCGGGACCAGGCACAACGCCAGCAACAACATGTGATGCAGGATCTTCAAGCTTTATCTCCCTGAGAAAAACGGTGATGAAGTGACGCGGTGATGAAGCGAATAGCTTGTATGTCGTCAGTCCGGCGTCTTGCCTTCCGCCTTCCGCCTTCCGCCTTTCGCCTTCCGCCTTCCGCCTTTCGCCTTTCGCCTTTCGCCTTTCGACTTTCTATTTGAGGTCCACCCCGGACGTCTTGACCAGTTCCGTGATCTTCTTCGTCTGCGCGCGCCGGAACGCGTCGAGCTCCGCGCGCGTGCTGCCGACGGTGTCGGTGCCGAGCGACCTCAACTGTTTGGCGAACTCGGGCTCCTTGACCGCCTTGATTACCTCGGCGCTCACCTGGTCGAGGATCGGGCTCGGGGTGCCGGTGGGGGCGACGATGCTGTACCACCCGAACATGTCGTAGCCGCGCACCGTTTCCCCGATCGCCGGCACGTCGGGCAGCGACGGCGAGCGCTGCGGGCTGGTGACGGCCAGCGCCCGCAGCCGCCCGGCCGTAATCATGGGCAGCGCGGCCGGCACTACCGCGTAGGTGAGCTGCACCTCTTTCGCCAGGGTATCGGCAATCGCTTGCGGAACGCCCTTGTACGGCACGTGCAGCATGCTGGTGCCCGTCAGGCTCGTGAACATCACCCCGCACAGATGCTCGGAGGCGCCGGTGCCGGCCGAGCCGTAGCGGAGCTTGCCGGGTTGCTTCTTTGCGAACTCGATCAACTCGGATACCGACTTCACCGGCAGCGCTTCGGGATTGACCATGAGGACGAACGGCACCGTGCCGATCAGGCTGACCGAGGCGAAATCCTTGCCCAGGATGAACTTGACGTCGGGAAACACCGAGGTAGCGACCAGCAGCTGCGAGGTCAGCATCATCCACGTGTAGCCGTCGGGGTTCGCGCGCAGCGCCAGCTCCGCGCTGATGACGCCCGCCGCACCGGGCCGGGAATCGACGACGACGCGCTGTCCCCACGTCTTGTACAGCCGCTCGGCCATGATGCGCGAAATGATGTCCGGCCCCGACCCCGGCGCGCTGCCGATGATCAGCCGGATGGGCTTGTCCGGAAACGCCGCCTGCTGCGCGGCTTGCGCCGGCATTGCCAGCGCCACCGGGATCGCTATTGCCGCAATCAGTCTATTGGTAAGCATCTCTCCTCCTCCCTTCGAAATCGCGACAGCCGGGCTGTCCCGTAACTGGCCGTCGCAGGTAAATCTAGCACACCGCCACGAAGGGTGACGAGGTACGGGTGACGGTTGTTCCTTTCGCCTTTCGCCTTTCGCCTTTCGCCTTGCCTACGCGGCGGACCCCGCGGCGTAGGCAGACGCCCACGCCCACTGGAAGTTGTAGCCGCCGAGCCAGCCGGTGACATCGACCACCTCGCCAATGAAGTACAGGCCCGGCACGCCGCGCGCTTCAAGGGTCTGCTGCGAGAGCGCGTCGGTATCCACGCCGCCCAGCGTCACTTCGGCCTTGGCATATCCCAGCGTGCCCGAGGGCTGAATGCGCCAGCCCTTGAGCGTCTGCGCGGCCGTCTCGAGGACCGCGTTCGAGAGCTGCGCGAGCGGCTGCGTCCAGCCGTGCGCCGCCGCGAAGCTGTGCGCAAAACGGCGCGGCAGGAAATCCGCGAGCAGCGCGCCGAGCCCCTGCTGGTCGCGGCGATGCGCCGTCAGCCATGCGCCGGCGTCGCGCCCGGGCAGCAGGTCGAGCGCGATCGGGCCGCGCCCGCCCCCGAACTGCCAGTACGACGACGCCTGCAGGATCGCCGGCCCCGACAGGCCGCGGTGCGTGATCAGCGCCGCCTCGTGAAACGGCGGCCATTCCGGGTCACTCGGCGCGTCGGCGCAGGAGGCGATCGCGTCGAAAGACGACCCGGACAGATCGCCGAACTGTGCCAGCCACTCCGGCGGCGCCGCGAGCGGCACCAGCGCGGGCTTCGGCGCCACTACGGCCAAGCCGAACTGCTCGGCGATGCGGTAGCCGAGCGGCGTCGCGCCGAGCTTCGGGATCGACAGACCGCCCGTTGCCACCACCATTGCGCGGGCGCGGAAGCTCCCCTGCGTCGTAGCGACCTCGAAACCCGGCGCGCCCTCGTGCCGCGCCACGCGTTCCACTTTCACCGGCATCGCCCAGTGAACGCCCGCCGCATCGCACTCGCCCCTCAACATGGCGATGATCTGCACTGCGCTGTCGTCGCAGAACAATTGCCCGAGGGTCTTCTCGTGGTAGCGGATGCCGTGGCGCTCGACCAGGGACGTGAAGTCGCGCGGCGTGTAGCGCGCCAGCGCCGAGCGGCAGAAATGGGGGTTGCGCGAGAGGAAGGCCTCGGGCCGGCTGTGCAGGTTGGTAAAGTTGCAGCGCCCGCCGCCCGAGATGCGGATCTTCTCGCCAAGCTTGGCGGCGTGCTCGACCAGCAGCACGCGCCGCCCGCGCCGGCCGGCAACCGCCGCGCACATCATGCCGGCGGCGCCGGCACCCAGGACAATGACGTCGAAATCCATGCGTGGCCCGATCGGGATGGCCGCGCATCATACCGCGAGGGACGAACCATTCTACGAACGCCGGTTGCAGCCCCCGCCAGTTCTGCTACCCTGAGCGTTGGCAGCCACTATCGACATACCCCTCCCTCAAGGCGCGCAATTGCCCAAAGACCCCTCCAAGATCAAACGGTGCCCGGAATGCCGGCGCCTGGTGGAAGCGGCGACCATGCGCCCCCTGTCGCGCACGCGGCTCGGTGGCGGGGTCCGCTTTGCCTGCCCCGATTGCTTCAAGCGCGTGATGGACATGCGCAAGGCCGTCGCCGGCCGCCGCTAGGCGGCCTCGCCGCCGAAGGATGAGGGAGTGAGCCGGGATTTCGAATAACGTGCCTGCGCACGTTAGAGCCGGCGAACGCCCGACCCGATGCAGCGGGGCGGGCTGGGATGACCCCCGCAGTGCGGGAGACCCATCACTCATCACCCATCACTAATCACTGGATTAAGGCGCTGCAGCAGCGCCTTAATCCTGGGCTCGGGCTTCCAGTAATTCGGCCCCTTCAGAAACTTGCCGTTGGCGTCGTAGATCGGCTTGCCGTCCGTGCCCAGCTTGCTTTCGTTGCTGTCCATGATGACGTCCAGCACTTCCTCCAGTGGAAGGCCGTACTTCAACGCCTCCGACCGGCAGTAGACGATGATGTCGCCCAGGAGGTCCGCTATGGCAACCGCGATATCAACAGGAGCGCCGCCGTTCTTCGACATCTGCACGATCTCGTCGATCTCGTGCACCTCGTCGAGCAACGTCGCCTTGAATTTCATCAATCGGTCCGCCACCTCCGCCGGCAGGGTCGGCTGGGAGTGGGCGGGGAGCCTGTACATCGCGTT
>CAZCGD010000647.1:0-4801 GCA_964498105.1 uncultured Streptomycetaceae bacterium | reverse complement strand
CATCGCGGCCACCACGCGCAACAGTCCCTCGACCATCTCCACTTGCAGACCCCGGCCGCCAAAGGCGCCCGTGACGGCACTGCGCTGGATGCTCTGCGCGCGCGGGTCGAGGTAACGGGAGTGCGGGTCGAGCGAAGCGAGCGCCGCGTTGACGGTTTTCCTGAAGACCTCCGCCGGCTCGCCGGATTGCGGCTCCAGCGGCTCGATCGTCTTCAGCGCCACGGCGATGAGGCCCGGCACGTCCACGTCTTTGGCATGGCTGCGGTGGACCCGCTGCAGCACCGTTTCAAAAAGATCCCGGTGAAACTCCGCCTGCTCGCCCGGTGTGACGGCTCGCATGTATGCGGATTTGAGCGGCGCCAGCAGTTCCTCCGTCACCGGCGGCGAGGCGGCGAAAGACGCGCCGCCTGCGACGAGCAGCCAGGCTACGGCGAGTGTGCCGGGAATCCGGAGCAAAGGTGTCATGGGCGCGAACTCGTGCGCGAAGGAAGGATGTTAAGACTACAATAAATCCATAACTAGGACCAACTGATGGACGCCACGAATCAACGGCTACTCGAAAGAACAGTCGTCCACTCCGAGAAGGAGCTGGTCGAGCATTGGCTGGTGCAGCTCGATGGAGCCCTTCAGAGCGCAAGCCGGGCGTCCGTGGCGGCCCTGTTTGCGCCCGACGGCCACTGGCGCGACCTGCTCGCCTTCACCTGGTCCATCACGCCGTGCCAGGGTGCCGAACACATTGCAGCTTCGATGGTGGCGAAGCAGGGGATTGCAAAGGCGCGCGGGTTTACCATCGCACAAGGACGCACGCCTCCTCGTCGCGTTCAGAGGGCCGGGAATGATGTCATCGAGGGCATCTTCCGGTTCGAGACGGAGGCCGGACGCGGCTTCGGTGTCTTGAGGCTGCTGGCTGCGGAGCCTTCCAGGGCCGTTCAGCTCATGACCGGCCTGCATGAGTTGAAAGGCTTCGAGGAGAAGATCGGCAAGCGCCGGCCGACCGGCGCAGCCATTTCGCGCAACTTCGGCGGCGCCAACTGGAAGGAAGAGCGCATCGCCAGCCAGGCGTATGCCGACCGCGATCCCGTGGTGCTGGTCGCCGGCGGCGGACAGGCCGGGCTTTCCATTGCGGCCACACTAGGCCGGCTGGGCGTGGACACCCTGGTCGTTGACCGCCATGAACGCGTCGGCGACAACTGGCGCAAGCGCTACCACTCGCTGGCGCTGCACAACGGCACCGAGTTCAACGCCCTGCCCTACCTGCCCTTTCCCCCGTCGTGGCCCGTGTATTTGCCCAAGGACATGCTCGCCGACTGGTTCGAGGCCTACGCCTGGGCGATGGAACTCAATTTCTGGACCGGCACGGAACTCAAGAGCGGGACCTACGATGCGGCCGCGGGCAGGTGGAACGCGGTGGTTCGCCATGCCGATGGGACCGAGCGCACCGTGCGTCCCCGGCATCTGATCTTCGCCAACGGACTGCTGGGTTTTCCGCGTGTTCCGGATCTGCCCGGGTTAAAGGATTTCGCGGGCGACGTGATGCATAGCTCCGGATTCACCGACGGCGCCAACTGGCGGGGCAAGAGGGCCCTGGTGCTGGGCACCGGCACGAGCGCCCACGATGTCGCCCAGGACCTGCACGCCAACGGCTGCGAGGCCACCATCATCCAGCGCGGTTCGACCTACGTGGTGAGCATCGAGCCCGCCGCGAAGCTGATCTACGGCATCTACGAGGGGATCCCGCTCGACGATGGCGATCTGCTGGTTGCCACGAACACGCTGCCGATCTTTAGAAGAAACCTGCAGCTGCTCACGGCGCGCATGACGGAGCTCGACCGGAAGATGATCGACGGCCTCGTTGCCCGCGGCTTCAAATGGAACATGGGTGACGACAACGCCGGGCACCAGATGCTGATACGGAGGCGCTACGGCGGTTACTACCTGGATGCCGGATGCGCCGAGCTGATCAGCAACGGCACGGTCGGCCTGCTGCACTTCGGTGAGATCGAGCGGTTCGTCGCCGGCGGTGCGCTCCTCAAGGATGGATCGGTGAAGCCCGCAGACCTCGTGGTCCTGGCGACGGGCTTCGACACGCAGGAGGTGCTGGTCGGGAAGCTGCTGGGCGATGACGTCGCAAAGAAGGTGGGGCCGGTCTGGGGCATCGGTCCCGACGGCGAGATGAACAACATGTGGAAGCGCACCGCCCAGGAGGGCCTGTGGTTCGTGGGCGGCAGCTTTACCAACTGCCGGATCTACTCGCGTTACGTGGCCCTGCAGATCAAGGCGATCGAGGAAGGGATCGTGACGAAGCAATAATCCTGAACACAAAAAGGTGAACATGATGATTTTTCCAAGTGTGGAAGACGCGCAGAACATTTTCGACCTGCGGGACATGGCCAAGCGGCGCCTGCCGAAGTGGCTGTTCGAGTTCGTGGACCGCGGCACCGAGGAAGAAGTGGCGCTGCGCAACAACCGCGAGGCATTCGAACGCATCAAGCTGCGGCCACGCATGCTGGTGGACGTCTCGGGCCGCAAGCTCGACACCACGCTCTTCGGCAAGGAACACAAGATGCCGATAGCCATTGCTCCCACCGGCGCTGCCGGCATGATGTGGTATCGGGGTGAGCTGGAGCTCGCGCGCGCCGCCAAGGCGGCCGGCATTCCGTTCTCGCTCGCCACCGGATCCATCACCAGCATGGAGAAAGTCGCCGGCGAGGTCGGCGGCACGCTGTGGATGCAGCTCTACATGTGGGCCGACCGCAGGCTCTCGCACCAGGTTGTGCGCCGGGCCTCGGCCGCGGGTTTCGAGGCGCTGCTGGTGACCGTGGACGGCGTGGTCGCCGGTAACCGCGAGTACAACCGGCGTAACGGCTTCTCCGTGCCCTTCAAGTACAACAGCAGGAACACCGCCGATGTGCTCATGCATCCGCGCTGGATGTTCGGCGTGCTGGGGCGCTATATCGCCAACGGTGGGATGCCGACGCGCGAGAATTTTCCCGACGAGTTGAAAGGCAAGATCACCAGTGCCTACGGCGGCACGAAAGAAACCCGCAGTGATTCGCTCAACTGGGACGACCTGAAGGCGCTGCGCGACATCTGGCCCGGCAAGCTCCTGGTGAAGGGGCTGTTGCATCCCGATGATGCGTCGAAGTCCCTGGAACACGGCGCCGACGGCATCATCGTGTCCAACCACGGCGGGCGCAACTGCGACGCCGCGCCGGCGCCCATCGAGGTGCTGCCGGAGATCGTCAAGGCGGTGGGCGATCGCACCACGGTCCTCTTCGACAGCGGCGTGCGCCGCGGCAGCGACGTGGTGAAGGCGCTGGCGCTGGGGGCGAAAATGGTGCTGCTCGGACGCAGCACGCTGTATGGCACGGCCGCCGCGGGCGAGGCGGGCGCGACCCGGGCTCTGGACATCTATCGTGGTGAAATCAGCCGCGGCATGGCGCAGATTTCCTGCAACAGGGTGTCCGAAATCGGACCGCAGCACGTCGCTTTCCAGCAGGGCTGGAGTGGCGCATCGGAAAACGGCAAGGCGACAGTGGACCAGGCTCAATTATCTGAACCAAGGGCCGCAAGGTTCGGACAACCCGGCTGGCCTCATTGAGATTTTCCGATTTGATTGCAGCTCTGCCGAGCCAGGTTATTTGCGGTTGAAAGGAAACCACGTATGCGCGTACTGAAGATCAAGGTTTTGCCGGAAAAGGCGATGGGCACGGCGACGCCGATCGCAGGATGGACCGGCGGGGCGGTGAAGCGGACGCGGCAGGAGCTTGTCGCCGACGGGCAGTCGGAGCAGTTTCGCTGCAACGTGGTGAACTTCAGCGTCGGAGCGACGACCGGCTGGCACGTGCATGACTGCGATCAGATACTCGTCGTCACGGCCGGCAGGGGTTTCGTCGCCAGCGAAACCGAGGAGCGCGAGATCACCGTTGGCGATGTGGTGCACATCAAGGCCGGCGAGCGCCACTGGCATGGCGCCAGGGCGGATTCGCCGATGTCGCATATTACGGTGACGGCCGCCGGCGGGACGTCAAAGCACTAAGAGCCCCTATCAAAATGAATTCCCCTCCTGCCCGAGGAGGGGTGCCCGCGCAAGCGGGCGGGGTGGTGGGAGGAAAAGTAATCCATGTTACCGCCCCGTCCGGCTCGCCGCGCTGCGTCGTGTCGGGCGTTCGCCGGCTCGGAACTGCGCAGACATGTCTACTCCCACCACCCCGTCACCTGCGGTGCCACCCCTCCTCGGGCAGGAGGGGAATAGCGCAAGGCCGGTCATTTTGTTACGTGCTCTAAGAGTCGTGTAGTAACTCGTTCTATTCCACCGGTATGAACAGGCTGTGGCGCATCTGGCCGAGCCCCAGTGACCGGTGGCCCTTGCCAGTGGTGTCCTCAACCAGAATCACCTCGCCGGCTCCGATGACACGGCTCTCCCCGTCGCTGGCGGTAAGCTGCACCCCGGCGTCGAGGTTCACGATGTATTGACGGCGCGGCGCCGGATGCCAGTCGAGGTCGTGCTCGGCGCGAGTCTCGCGGAAAATGATCCCGGTGGCAGGCAGGCGCTTGGAGAGCTTGCTGCCGCGCCGTTCCTCGGCCCATTCGATTTCGATGTCGCGGAAGTGCGACTCGCCCTTCGCGTCAGTGTACAAATTGTGGATACGCATGCGTTTTTTCTCCTGGTTGAAAACCAATTCATGCTGACGGCGTTGGCACTCCAATCGACTTGAGCCGCGCGTGGGCGCGACCGGCGCGGGCCTTGAGGCCCTCAAGGTAGGTGCTGGTGTCGGTGCCGGGCAGATTCAATACCTTG
>CAZCGD010000646.1:0-10105 GCA_964498105.1 uncultured Streptomycetaceae bacterium | reverse complement strand
GCAGCTCCTCAATGGGCAACGGCGTTGTCGTCGCCCCTTTCTGCGCCACCGCCGAAAAATTGAGGCTGACCGCGACGCCGACCAGCACGCCGATGACCAGCAGCCCGAATTGGTTCAGCTTGTTGCGCATTGCCCGCTCCTTAAATCCCGTGAAACGTGAAACGTGAATCGTGAATCGTGAAACGTGAAACGTGAATCGTGAAACGTGAAACGTGAATCGAGAAAGCCCCCTCACCAAGCTGGTGGGCGGAACCTACGAATCACCAATCACGAATCTCCATTCACTTGATGTTGACCCAGTCGAGGGGGTCCAGCGGCCGGCCCTCATGCCGCAGCTCAAAGTATAAACCCGAATCGGCGTTGCCGCCGCTCGCGCCCACCGTGGCTACCGGCTCGCCACCGTGAATTATGTCACCGACCCTCTTGTAGAGGGCCTCGTTGTTGCCGTAGAGGCTCATATAGGCGTCGCCGTGGTCGACGATGAGCAGGTTGCCGAAGCCACGCAGCCAGTCGGCAAACACCACGCGCCCGTCGGCGATCGCCCGCACTTCCTCGCCCGACCGGGCGGCGATGAACAGTCCCTTCCACACCACGCCGCCATCTGAACGTGGACTGCCGAAGCGGTTGGCAAGTTCCCCGCGAACCGGCAATCTCAGCATGCCTTTCAGCCCGAGGAAGGGGCTGTTCCCGGTGGCCGCCTGCGGCACGCGCTCGTTTTTCAGCCGGGGGGCGGACCTGGACTTGCTGCGCGCCATCAGCTTGGCGAGGCTCTCGACCAGCCGCGCGAGCCGGTTCTCGTCGCGCTTCAGCGTGCCGATCTCGCGCCGCCGGCGCTCGATATCGAGCGATATCTTGGTGAGCACCTGGTTGCGCGCGCGCTTCTCGCGCTCGAGTCGGTTGCGCTGCTCCCGCTGCCCGGTGGCGACGGCGGCGAGTTCGGCGGCCTTCAACTCCACCTCCTCGGACACGCTTTTCAACTGCGCGAGGTTCGCGCGCAGGCCGGCGATCAACTCGGCGCGCGCGCGGGAAATGTAGCCGAAATAGTGCAGGCGGCGCGAGATGTCGTGGGGGTCCTCGCGGTTGAGCAGGAGCTTCAGGGGCTCGGACTGCCCGCCGAGGTAATGCTGGTAGATGAGGCGCGCCAGCAGCGTCTGCTGTGCCTGCAACTCGGTCTCGCCGCGGCGTGCCTCCGCGTTCAACTCGGCAATCTGCCGGTTGATCTCCTTCGACTGCAGGCCCAGTTCGCGCAACTCCCGGTTGGCATCGGAGATCGCGCGCTCGGATTCCTGCAGGGCGTCGGCCGCTTCGCTCTTGGTTCCTTCGGCGTCGGCCAGCCGCTTCTGCAGCGCCTCGATTCGGCCGCGCAGTTCGCGCAGCTCCTTCTCCGTCGCGCCGGCCTCGGCCGGCCGCGCCGCCGGGCTCGCCAGCAGCAGGAGGAGGAAGAGACCGGCGGCTTTCACCCCAAAAACGGCGGTTGCCAACCGCAGAGGCGCAGAGGCGCAGAGGTAACGCAAAGAAAATCGATGAATCAACGGTTCACCATACTTGGAGAATCGTGGAAGCTTTGTAAGATCTCGAATTTTCTGTTCTCCGCGTCTCTGCGCCTCCGCGGTTCGCTTTTTCTAGGTTCAGGTAAGGGTGATGAGGGACACTCCGGTCATCTGCGACGGGCACGGCAAGCCCATCATGGCGAGCAGGGTCGGCGCCACGTCCTGCAGCGCGCCGCGGTCAGCGGCCCGCGCCGGCCGCCCGATGTAGAGCAGCGGCACCAGATTGAGTGTGTGCGCAGTATGGGCCTGCTGCGTCTGCGGGTCGCGCATGGTCTCGGCGTTGCCGTGGTCCGAGGTGATCAACACTTCGCCGCCGGCCTCGCGCATCGCCTCGACCGCGCGCCCGATGCATTCATCGAGGACCTCGATCGCGCGCGTGGCCGCCGCGAGATTGCCGGTGTGGCCGACCATGTCGCTGTTGGCGTAGTTGCAGACGATGGCCTGGTACTTCCCGCTGCGGATCGCGTCCACCAGCCGGTCGGTGACCTCGCGCGCGCTCATCTCGGGCTTGAGATCGTAGGTGGCGACCTTGGGCGAAGGCACGAGAATGCGGTCTTCGCCAGCGTAGGGCGTTTCCACGCCGCCGTTGAAGAAGTAGGTCACATGCGCGTACTTCTCGGTTTCCGCGATGCGCAGCTGCTGCAACCCCTGCGCCGAGAGATACTCGCCGAAGCCGCCGGAGACGTTCTGCGGCGGGAACGCCGCCGGGAGGTGCGCGAAGTCCTCGCCGTAGCTGGCGAGCGTGCAGAAATAGCCGAGCCTTGGGCAGCGCCCGCGCGCGAAGCCGTCGAAGCCGGCAGCGGTCAGCGCGCGCGTCAGCTGGCGCGCGCGGTCGGCGCGGAAGTTCATGAATACGACGGCGTCGCCGTCGTTCATGCCGGAGGCGCCATCGATGGCGGTTGCCTTCACGAACTCGTCCGATTCGCCGCGCGCGTAAGCCGCGCGCAGGCCCTCCACCGCGGTCCGCGCGCGGTACTCCGCCGTTCCCTGCGTAAGAAGGTCGTAGGCGGACTGCACCCGCTCCCAGCGATGGTCGCGGTCCATGGCGTAATAGCGCCCGCAGATCGACGCGATGCGCCCGGTTCCGAGGTTCGTCAGTTTCTTCTCGAGCGCCGCGAGCGAGGCCTCGGCGCTTTTCGGCGGCGTATCGCGACCGTCGAGAAAGGCGTGCACGCGGATGTCCTTCACGCCGGCGCGCGCGGCCATGTCGATGAGGGCATGGACCTGCGATTCGTGGCTGTGCACGCCGCCGGGAGAGAGCAGCCCGAGCACGTGCAGCGCGCGGCCGGCGGCGTCGACCGCCTTCATCAGCGCCGGGTTCCTGAAGAACTCTCCGGTTTCGATCGCGTTCTCGATCCGGGTGTAATCCTGGTACACCACGCGCCCGGCGCCGATGTTCATGTGGCCGACCTCGGAATTCCCCATCTGGTCCCGGGGCAGGCCCACCCATTTTTCGGAGGCGTCGATGAAGGTGTGCGGACAGGTCTGCCACAGGAAATTCCAGTGCGGCTTGCGCGCCTGGCAGATGGCGTTGTGGTCGCATTCCTCGCGGTGCCCGAAACCGTCGAGTATGATCAGCAAAACAGGCGTTACTTTCATGAATTCACGGGCTTCCCGGCGTGGCCTTGCCTGCCGAACATTCTAAACTATTTGTTCGCGCCAGCTTGGCTCTGGCCGGCCTCGCGTGGACGCTGCCGTTCCTGCAGCCGTACCACCGCTATCCCATCACCGGGTTTTACGGCGAGTGGCTTGCGTTCGCGCTCGGACTGGCGGCGGCGCTGGTGTTGCTGAGCAGGCAAGCGTGGCGGGAAGCGGAGCTGCCGATAGTCGCCGTGGCCCCGGTCGGGCTGGCCGCGGTGCTGGGAGTGCAGGCGGCGCTGGAGCGCGCGCCGTACCCGGAGCAGGTGCTGACCGCGGTGCTGTATCTGCTATGGGCATCGCTGTTGATGCTGCTGGGCCGCGTGTTGAGGCGCGAGCTCGGCATGACGACTGTCGCAACGACGCTCGCCTGGTTCTTGTTTGCGAGCGGAATACCGAGCGCGGTAATCGGGCTGCTGCAGCATTTCCACGTCCTCACCCCCGTTGAATTCCTGATCGGGCGCGGGCCCGCGCAGCAGGTGTACGGCAATCTCGCACAACCCAATCACTACGCCACGCACGTAACGCTGGCGCTCGCTTCCGCGAGCTATCTATATGCCTGCCGCCGCTTGCACGGCGCGCTGGCCGGAGGCTGCATGGCGCTGTGCCTGCTGGTGCTGGCGCTCGCCGGCTCGCGCAGCACCTGGCTGTTCCTCGGCGCGCTGACGGCGCTTGCCGTGTTGCTGCATGTCCGCCGGCGTGATTCCGGCAGCCGCCGCCTCGTGCTGGCCGCGGGGTGGCTGTTGCCCGGCTTCGTCATCGCGCTGACGGTGGCGACGCTGCCCTTCATGGCGCCGCCGGAAGACCGGCTGTTGACCTCCGTGGAGCGTCTGTTTCAGATGGCGAGCGGGATCGCGCCGAGGTTGCAGATCTGGGGCGAAGCGTGGCAGATGTTCCTCGGCGCGCCGCTCCTCGGCGCCGGCTGGGGGCAGTTCGCGTGGCACCACTTTGTGCATCAGGCCGTAACCGGTGACACGGCAGCGCCCGGCATTTACAACCACGCGCACAACATCGTGCTGCAGCTCATGGCCGAAACCGGGGCGGTCGGCGCATCGATCATCGTCGGCGCGCTCGTGCTCTGGATTGCCGACTTGAAGCGCGTGAAGCTCGACCTCGAGTGGTGGTGGCTGCTGGCCCTCGCCGCCGTCATCGGCATCCATAGCCTGCTTGAGTACCCCCTGTGGTACTCCTATTTCCTCGGCGTGGCGGCGCTCGCGCTTGGCCTCGGCGCGGAGCGCGTATTCGCCCTGCGGTTCGCCGGCGCGGCGCGCGCGGCGGTCGGACTGGCCATCATCACGGGCTGGCTGAACCTCGTCGCCATATTGCCGTCGTACGTCGAGTTCGAGCGCCTGGTGTTCACTCCGGAAAGCCGGTCGGCGCAACTGCTGGACGAAGCAGCGTTTGCCAAAGCGGTCGTCGGCCTGTACCGCGAGCCGCTGCTCGTCCCGTATGTGGAGCTGGCGGTCGCTTTCGGAGTCACGGTGAGCGAGGAGCGGCTGCCGGATAAGCTTGCGCTCACTGTTCGCGCCGTGCATTTTGCGCCGGAATCCTTCGTATCCTATCGCTATGCGATGCTGCTGGCGCTGGCGGGCGAGCGCGAAGCGGCGCTCGTCCAGCTCGATCGATCGCTGCGCGTTTACCCCGAGGCAGCAGGTGGGGTCGCCCTGCAGCTCGAGACGCTCGCGCAGAACAACCGGGACGCATTCGCGCCCCTGCTGGAATTGACCTCTGATAAAATTAGCGGCCCTGAAGCCCGCTGAACGGCGCGGGGCAGGCGGTAACACGACAGATAAAGAGGGTAATGCATTGGAACAGTTCCTGGTTTTTCTTCAAAAAAGCCCGTTCAACATGCTGCTTCTCGGGCTGGCGGTGTCCTCGGGCGTGATGCTGTTGTGGCCGCTGATCATGCGGCCGTTCCGGATGACCCACGAAATCGGCGCTTTCGAGGCGGTGCAGCTCATCAACCGGCGCGAAGCGCTGGTGCTCGACGTGCGCGATACCGGCGATTACGCCGCGGGACACATCACCAACGCCAGGCACATACCCGAGGCGCAGCTGGCCGGCCGCATGAAGGAGCTCGAAAAATACAAATTGCGCCCGATCGTCGTCAGCTGCCGCGCCGGCACGCGCGCCCCCGCCGTCAGCGGCTTGCTGCGCAAGCAGGGATTCGCCGAAGCGTTCGCGTTGCGCGGCGGTGTCGCGGCGTGGCAGCAGGCGAGCCTGCCGCTGGAAAAAGGCTAGGACCGCCGATGCCCAGGATCACGATGTACAGCACGGGCGTGTGCCCGTACTGCCAGATGGCCGAGCGGCTGCTGCGATCGAAGGGAATTTCCGCGATCGACAAAGTTCGCGTGGACCTGGAACCGGAGCGGCGCGTGGAAATGATGGAGAAAACCGGCCGCCGCACCGTGCCCCAGATCTACATCGGGGAAACCCACGTCGGCGGGTATGAAGAGCTTGCGGCGCTCGAGCGCGCGGGCGGCCTGGACGGATTGCTCAAAGGCTAGTTTGAAGTTACAGGTTTCAGGTTCAAAGTTGGGAGCTTTTGACCGATCAACTCAACTTGAAGCTTCTAACTTGAAACTTGAAACTCGAAACTCGAAACTTGAAACTTGAAACTTGCGAAGCGATATTCCATGAGCGAACAGCAGCCGGTATTCACGATTGAAAAAATCTATCTCAAGGGCCTGTCCCTGGAGATCCCCAGCGCGCCGCAGGTTTTTGCCGAGCGCGAGTCGCCGCAGATCGACATCAACCTGCACAACGAAGCGCGGGCGCTCGACGCCGGCGCCTACGAGGTGGTGCTGACCGCAACCGTGACCGCGAAATTGAAGGACAAGACCGCGTTCCTGGTCGAGGTCGCGCAAGCCGGGATTTTCCAGATCCACAATATCCCGGCGCAGGAGCTCGACGCGGTGCTCGGCGTAACCTGCGGCAACATCCTGTTTCCGTATCTGCGCGAGAGCGTCTCCAGCGTGGTGGCTCGCGGCGGCTTTCCGGTTTTTTTCCTGAATCACCTGAGCTTCGAGGCGCTCTACCAGCAGCGCCTGCAGCAACAACAGCAGGCCGGCGTGCCCGCCGTCTCCGGGAGCGCATGATCAGCCGCCTGGTCCATTGCGTCCTGGCCGCCGCCGTTTTCGGCTGGGCGGGCGCCGGCGCGGCAGCGGAGTTCCGCTCCGTGGCGGAGAACGCCGCCGTGCTCTACGACGCCCCCTCTGCAAAAGCGAAGAAGCTGTACGTGGTGAGCCACGGCTACCCAATCGAGGTCGTGGTCGTCGTCGAGGGCTGGAGCAAGGTACGCGACGCGACCGGCGAGTTGACCTGGATCGAAAGCAAGCAGCTCTCCGACAAACGCACGCTGCTGGTGAGGACGCCGCTGGCGCAGGTGCGCGAAGCGGCCGATGACAACGCGCCGGTGGTGTTCGAAGCCCAGCAGTACGTCGTGCTCGAGTTGCAGGAAGTCGCGAGCGGCGGCTGGCTGCGGGTCCGGCATCGCGACGGTCAGGCCGGTTTCGTCAGGGTCGCGCAGGTGTGGGGCGCCTGAAACAATTTTGAATTTTAAATGTTGAATTTTGAATTGGCTCTAAACATTCGGGCCGCACGCTCATTCAACACTCAACATTAAACATTCAACATTCCGCATGAAAGTTGCGGTACTCGGTGCGGGTGCCTGGGGCACGGCGATCGGCATCAACCTCGCCGCGCGCCACGAGGTGCGGTTGTGGGCGCGCGACCCGGCGTTGGTCGCGGCGCTGCGCGCGGACCATGCCAACCGGCGCTATCTCCCTGGTTTCAAGCTGCCGCCGGCGCTGGCGCCGGTGGCAGACCTCGCGCGCGCCCTCGACGGGGCGGAACTGGTACTCGCGGCGGTCACGACCGGCGGGCTGCGCGCTACCTTGCGCGCGGTGCGGGCGGCCGGTCGCGCGGCGCCCCTCGCGTGGCTGTGCAAGGGGTTCGAGAGCGGGCAGGCGAAGCTGCCGCACCAGATTTGCGCCGAAGAGTTGCCCGACAGCGTGCCACGCGCCGCCCTGTCCGGCCCGAGTTTCGCCGAGGAGGTGGCGCAGGGACTTCCCGCCGCGCTGGCGCTGGCCTCGACCGACGGCAGCTTTGCGCGCGATGCTGCGCGCGCCCTGCACGGCCCCGCGCTGCGTATCTACCCAAGCGAGGACGTGGTCGGGGTGGCGGCGGCCGGTGCGATCAAGAACGTGATGGCGATCGCCGCCGGCGTGAGCGACGGGCTCGGGCTGGGATTCTCCGCCCGCGCCGCGCTGATCACGCGCGGGCTCGCCGAGATGACGCGGCTCG
Organism: uncultured Streptomycetaceae bacterium; assembly: GCA_964498105.1. Taxonomy (GTDB): domain Bacteria; phylum Pseudomonadota; class Gammaproteobacteria; order Burkholderiales; family SG8-41; genus SG8-41. The sequence continues at coordinate 2,612 of CAZCGD010000646.1, read as the reverse complement.
GCGTGGCGCTCGGCGGGCGTTCCGGGACATTCATGGGGCTCGCTGGCGTCGGCGACCTGCTGCTTACCTGCACCGGCGACCTGTCGCGCAACCGAAGAGTGGGGCTTGCGCTGGCCCGCGGCACGCCACTGCCCGAGGTGCTCGCCGGGCTCGGGCACACGGCGGAAGGGGTGAACACTGCGCGCGCGGTGGCGGAACTGGCACAGGTAGTCAAAGTGGAGATGCCAATCACGCGCGCGGTGTGTCGGGTGCTGGACGATCCCCGGCAGGCGCGCGACGCGGTGCAGGAGCTGCTGGCTCGCGAACAGAAGGCCGAATACTAGTTTCGGAATGTTGAATTTTGAGTTTTGAATGTTGAATGACTGGGACCGTCGTCAAATTCAAAATTAAGAATTCAACACTCAAAATTGTCTTTATCGGCCGCCGCGAAAACCGATCTGTCTCCAGGCCTCGTAGATGACGATAGCGACCGCGTTCGACAGGTTCAGGCTGCGGCTAGCTTCCAGCATCGGCACTCGTATGCGCCGGTCCGGCGCAAACTCCGCGAGCACTTCCTGCGGCAAACCACGCGTCTCCGGACCAAATACGAACACGTCGTTTTCGTCGTAACGCGGCTGGTCGTGCCGGTTGGCGCCGCGCGTCGTGACCGCGAACCATCGCCGGCCCGCGAACGCGGTGCGACACGCGGCCCAGTCCGCGTGCTGCACGATTTCCGCGAACGCGTGGTAATCCAGCCCGGCGCGCTGCAATTGCTTGTCGCGCAACGAGAATCCCAGCGGGTGCACGAGATGCAAGCGGCAGCCTGCGTTAGCGCACAACCGGATTACATTGCCGGTGTTGGGCGGGATTTCCGGCTCAAACAGCACGATCTCAAGCATGGGTGAGTTGCTGCTGTGGCGAAAACAAGATATCTTTACATATCAAGGGGATGAAACCAGGCAATGGCGATTGCACCAGGTCAGGTTGAAGCGCGCCGGGGCCGGGCGGAAAAAGTCCGGCTGGGCGAGATACTACTACGGCAGAAACTGCTCTCCGAAGAGCAGTTGAAGGCCGCGCTCGAGGAGGGGAAGAAAAACGGGCGCCGGCTGGGCCGCGTCCTGACCGACAAGGGGCTCATCAGCGAGGAGCAGCTCGCGGAAGCCCTTGCCAGCCAGTTGAACCTGTCGTACCTCGACCTCAAGCATTTCAACCTCAAGCGCGAGGCCATGCTCAAGATCCCGGAGTCAGCGGCACGGCGCTTCCGCGCGCTGGTGCTCGACGACGCCGGCGCGGCCTGCAAGGTCGGCATGGCCGACCCCACCGATCTCACGGCATACGACGAGATCGCGCGGATACTGAAGCGCGACATCGAGATCGTCGTGGTCGCGGGCGGGGAGGTGACGCGCGCGCTGGATCGCATCTACCGCCGCACCGAGCAGATTGCCGGGCTCGCGCAGGAGCTGGGGGACGAGCTGGGCGACACCAACGTGGTGGACTTCGGCGCGCTGGCGCTGACGCCGGGGCTGGAGGAAGCGCCGGTGGTGAAGCTCCTGCAGACGGTGTTCGAGGACGCGGTGCAGCAGCGGGCTTCCGACGTCCACATCGAGCCGCAGGACAGGAAACTGCAGATCCGCTTCCGCATCGATGGCGTGATGCACCTGCAGACGCATGCCGACTCCAGAATCGCCGCCGCGCTGGCGCTGCGCCTGAAGCTCATGGCGAGCCTCGACATCTCGGAGAAGCGGCTGCCGCAGGACGGGCGCTTCGGCGTGAGAGTGCGCGGCACGCAGATCGACGTGCGGCTCTCGACCATGCCCACGCAGTACGGTGAATCGGCCGTGATGCGGTTGTTGAGCCAGGCGAAGGGCGCGCTCGGCATCGACAATATCGGCATGCCGGCGGAAATGGTGAAGAAGGTGCGCGCCGTCATCAACCGCTCGAGCGGCATGGTGCTGGTGACCGGCCCCACCGGCAGCGGGAAAACGACGACGCTCTACGCGGCGCTGTCCGAGCTGAATACCTCCGAGCGCAAGATCATCACCGTCGAGGACCCGGTCGAATACCGGCTGCCCGGCGTCAACCAGGTGCAGGTCAACGAGAAGATCGAGCTCGGCTTCGACCGCGTGCTGCGCGCCGCCCTGCGCCAGGACCCGGATGTCATCCTGGTGGGGGAAATGCGCGACCAGGCGACGGTCGAGACCGGCATGCGCGCGGCGATGACCGGCCACATGGTGTTCTCCACGCTGCATACCAACGACGCCGTCTCGACGCCGGTGCGGCTGATCGACATGGGCGCGCCGCGCTACATGGTGGCGCTCTCGCTGCAACTGGTGATCGCGCAGCGCCTGGTAAGCGTCATCTGCCAGAGCTGCGCGAAGGAGCACAAGCTCATGCCGAACGAGCATGAGTGGCTGCGCCTCGAATTCGGCGATGCGGTGGACGGCCACCGCTACATGGCCGGCAGCGGCTGCTCCCACTGCAACGGCACCGGCTTCTCGGGGCGCACCGGCGTCTACGAGATGCTGGAGATGACCAACCCGGTGGTGGCTGCGGCGAACGCCGAAGACGTCCAGGCATTCGTCGTCGCGGCGCGCACGCAGATGGCCGGCAACACGCTCCGCCGCCACGCCGCG
>CAZCGD010000645.1:0-3160 GCA_964498105.1 uncultured Streptomycetaceae bacterium | reverse complement strand
GTGCGGCATACCGCCCAGAAGATCGCCATGTTCCGCGACCTGATCGCATGGTTCTTCACCTTCGGTCTCGTCGGGCTCGGGATGCAGATCACCATTTCGTCGATCCGGCAGGCCGGCGGCCAGCCGCTGGTCATTGGTTCGATCGTAGGAGTGATCAAGGCAGTCGGCTCGCTGATCGTCGTCATGCTGCTGGTTGCCGAAACCATCTAGAAAACGGGAGGAGCACATGGAAGACAAATTCGATCGTGGTTCCGCGCTGACGATTTTCCCGAGCGACCGTCATGAGGACCTCATGGCTCTCGTGCTCTCGTTCGCCATTGCAGCCCTGGTCTACTTCCTGGTCTGATCAGGCCGGCGTGCAGTCCGCACCCCGGTGACCGCGCGCGGCGCGTCACCGGGGTTTTTTTGCCATGCTGAAGGCCGAACGCATCCTGCTCGCGAGCCACGGCACCGTCGGCGCGCGCGCGGCGGAGCGCGCCGTTCTCGAACTGGCAGCGCCAGCGGCCACGATCTTTCACCTCGTCGTGGTCCCCGACTTCTGGAGGGGCATGATGGGCGACGATTGGCTCAACAATGCGTCGACCCGCGCCGCCTACGGCCGGCACGTGGAATCCCAGCTGGCGCGGGAGATTGAGGAGCACCGGCGCTCGCTCGAGCAGGGAATACGGGCAAGCGGCAGGCACTACGAGATAAAGGTGGTGATCGGCAAGCCCGATGAGGCACTGCTCGATCATGCCGCGGCGGTCCGGCCCGACCTGGTCGTGATCGGCGCACCCCGTCCACGCGGCGTGCCAGGCCTGCGCTCCCGCATGCGGGTCGAAAAGCTCGTTGGAGCGCTTGGCGCTCCCCTCGTCGTGATTCCACAACCACGATGAGGGATCCCGGTCCAGTGCCCGCCGATGCAGCGTGGGTGGTGATCGAGTTGCCGCTTGTCCCCAGGGTCCTCGCCGCATTCTGCGGCGATCTCGAGAGGCTCTACCGCATCAATCCTTATCTGGAGTTCGGACTATGGCGCGGCACCGCCGCCGGCGCCTTTGCGGTGGCGTTCCGCAACTTGAGCAATCAACGCGAATTTGAGCTGCAAATGGTAGTCGAGCGGGCATCGGCGAGCGATTTCACCGTTCGCTACGACCGCGGCGTGAAGCGCAGCACGCGCTTCGAGATCGAATCTGCCGCCACTGGCAGCCGCCTCCGGATCACCGACGAGTACCACGGCACGGCTGCCGCGGATATCGGCGAGGTCGACAAGAGCCTGCACGCATGGGGCGTCGCGCTGAGCGATTACCTGCTGCGGGAGCAGCGCTGGGGCTGGTGCGGCCCCTGGCGCTGGTACATGCGCCGGGTGTGGGTACCGATGAAACCGTCGGCGCGGCGCATCACCTTCATCATACTGATGGTGACGCTCGCCGAAATCGCGCTGATCGCGCTGGTGCTGGCGATCTACTGGATCGAGCACTTCTAAACCAAAAGCGAAAAACTTAGCCACGGAAACACACGGAAGCACACGGACGTAACAATATGCTATCTCAAAAACCAATGATACACACCGATAGCCAGAGCCCCGGCGCCTCAACAGCGGGGGATTTCATCGACGTTTACACGCGGCTAACGCTGGATTTTTATTTTTTGTATTGTCCGTGTGTTTCCGTGTGATTCCGTGGCTAATAACTTCCTAAGCGGCGGCACTTGCTGCCGGCGGCTTCCTGGAGGCTGGGCGCGAGCCAATCATGGGATAGGGATAGAGCATATTGAGCGCGATGCTCTGGTTCGCGGTCTGCACGATGCGCACGTGCTCGCGCTTCAGCTCCCGCGCATGGCGGCAGCCGCAGGAGTGCGCGATCATGTCGATCTCCATGTTCATGTTCCTGGCGTAGTTGGCCACCCGCAGGTACTTCTCCTCCACCACCAGCCCGCGCTGCAGGCGCTTGTTGTGGGTGGTGACACCGGTGGGACAGGTGTTGGTATGGCAGCGCAGCGCCTGGATGCAGCCCAGCGAGAACATGAAGCCGCGCGCGGTGACCACGAAATCCGCGCCCACGCACAACGCCCACGCCGCGCGCGCGGAAGTGACCAGCTTGCCCGCTGCGACCACGCGTATGCGCCCCTTCAGGTCGGCCTGCAACAGGGAATCCACCACCCGCGGCAGTGCTTCGGCGATCGGCAGCGCCATGTGGTCCATCAGCGTCTGCGGCGCGGCGCCGCTGCCGCCCTCGCCGCCGTCAATATGCAGGAAGTCCGGCGCGTATTCCTTGCCGCGCCGGAGCGCCACTTCGCACAGATCGTTGATGAATTCCCAGCCTCCGACCGCGGTCTTCACACCCACCGGCCGGCCGGTGAGGTCGCGCAAGTAGGCGACCTTGTCGAGCAACTGGTCCATGTTGGCGATGTCGTAGTGGCGGTTGGGACTGATCGCGTCCTTGCCCGCCGGGATGCCGCGGATGTTCGAGATCTCCTCGGTCACCTTCCCGCCCGGCAGCACGCCGCCCTTCCCCGGCTTGGCGCCTTGCGACAGCTTGATCTCGAACGCCTTCACGTGCTGCGCCATCTCCCTGACCTTTTCCGGCGAAAAACTGCCGTCGTGATTGCGCATGCCGAACTTGGCGGTGCCCATCTGCATGACGATGTCGCAGCCACCTTCGAGGTGATGCGGCGCCAGCCCGCCCTCGCCAGTGCCCATCCAGCAGCCGGCTTCCTTCGCGCCGCGCGAGAGCGAGCGCACCGCCGGGCCCGAGATCGCACCGAAGCTCATGCCGCTGATATTGACGATCGAGCGGCCCTCGAACGGATATCTGCAGTAGCCCTCGCCGATCACCAGCGACGGCGTCTGCAGTCGATCCTCCTCGAGCACCGGGAACGGATGGTTGACGAAGATGATGGAGCCCGGCTCGCGCAGGTCGTTGGTCGAGCCGAAGCCGATGATGCTGCCCTCCCCTTTGGCGAGCCGGTAGATGAATGAGCGAGTGGCCCGGTTGAACGGCATCTCGGAGCGGTCCCCCGCGAAGACGTACTGCCGGAAATACTCGCCGAGGTTCTCGAAGAAGAAGCGCAGCCGGCCGACGACCGGGAAGTTGCGCAGCACCGTGTGCTTCTTCTGGGTGACGTCGTGGATGATGAGGACGATCAGCCCGCCGATCAGCACGATCCCGAGTATCGTGCCGAT
>CAZCGD010000644.1:0-2708 GCA_964498105.1 uncultured Streptomycetaceae bacterium | reverse complement strand
ATGCGGGCGTCGAACCTGAACTTCTCGCTGTTCAAGTGCGTGCCGCTGCCCAGGCCCGCGAAGGCGATGTTGATCCGTCCCGGTTTTGCCCTGGCTTCCGCCAGAAAGTCGCCCAGCGTGTTGATTTTCGAGCCTGGATTCACCACCAGCACGTTGGGCTGCGCCACGAGCGGCATGATATCCGTGAAATCCTTGAGCGTGTCGTACGGGAGCTTGGCGTAAAACGACGGATTTACCACGTGCGCGTTGGAGTTGATGAATATCGTGTAACCATCGGGCGCCGACTTGGCCGCCAGCGCCGAGGCGATCGAGCCGCCGGCCCCACCGCGATTGTCCGCCACCACTTGCTGGCCCCACACCTCCGAGACCTTCGTCACGATGACGCGGCCGATGATGTCGGTGGCGCTGCCGGGCGGGAAGGCGATGATCGCGCGCACGGGCCTCGCCGGATAATTCTGCGCGAACGCCTGCAGCGAGATCGCGGCCAGGGCAATTGCAATGATTGTTGTGAAAGTTTTCACATGCTCTTCCTTGTCAGTGTGGCACCGTGACATCTAATCGAGCTTGATACCCGATGTCTTTACGACCTTCGCCCAGCGCGCCAGCTCGGCATTGATAAAACGGGCGTACTCCTGCGGGCTGCCGCCGTGCACTTCCATTCCCTGGTTGTTCAGATTGTTGCGCACGGCCGGCGTCACAAGCACCTTGTTGGCCTCAGCATTGAGCCGATTCACCACGGCATCCGGCGTCCGCGCCGGCGCGGACAGACCGAACCAGGCGGAAACGTCGAAGCCCGGCAGCGCGGATTCGGCGATGCTCGGCATCTCCGGCCACCAGGCAACGCGCTTCGCCGAGGTGACACCCAAGCCACGCAGCCTGCCTGCCTTCACGTTGCCGATTGCCACCGGCACGCTCGGAAACATGAACACGACCTCGCCTGACAGCACGCCGTTCATGCCCTGCGGCGTGCCCTTGTACGGCACGTGGGTCAGCTTGACGCCGGCGAGCTGCTGGAAAAACTCGCCCGCCATGTGTTGCGAGGTCCCGGCCCCGCCGGAGGAGTAGGTCACTTCGCCCGGACGGGCACGCGCCAACGCGATCAGCTCCTTCACCGACTTCACCGGCGTGGACGGTAACACCACCAGCACGTTCGGGTTGGAGGCGAGCAGGGCGATAGGCACGAAATCCCGCACCGGATGGAAGCCAAGCTGCGAATAGAGCGAGGGATTGGTGCCGTGCGTGCTGAAGGTCGAGACCAACAGCGTATAGCCGTCGGGCGGCGCCTTGGCGGCCACGGCTGCGGCGACGTTACCGGCAGCGCCCGGGCGGTTGTCCACGAGGAACTGCTGGCCGAGCGCGCGCGACAATCCCTCGCCAAGCACGCGCGCGACGATGTCGGAGGAGGATCCGGGCGGCAGCGTGACAAGCAGGCGCACCGGCTTCACCGGATAGTCCTGCCCGGCGGCCGGGCCCGCACCGAGCAACGCCAGTATCGCGATTCTTGAAAGCTGCCGTACGGTAATCATGGGCTTCTCCTTCTACACCACCGCCACGCCCTGGATCTCGACCAGGATCCCGGGACGCGCCAGAGCGGTGATGGTGATCAATGCGCTAGCGGGGAAACGGCCGTCTTTGAATATCTCGCCGCGTATTTTCACGAAGGCGTCCCCGTAGCGCGGGTCGGTAATGAATACCGTCATCGTCACCAGGTTGGCGAGCGAGCCGCCGGCGTGCCTGAGCGTCTTGTCCATCAGCGCGAAGAGCGTGCGCGTCTGCGCCTCGAAGTTCCCGGAGATGTCCTTGCCCGATTCGTCCACGTTGGTAGTCTGTCCCGCGAGCCACACCGTTCTGCCGCCCTGCGTGATGACCGCGGGTGAAAAAGCCCGGCTTTTCTGGAATTCCGTGCCTTCGAGATATTCGACTTGCGCCGCCATGATGTCCCCCTTCCGCCTTACGATTCCAGACCGTCGCTCACCTTGACATTCTCGGGCTCGAGCTCGATGCCGGAGGCCTTCGCCTGCATCAGCAACAGCGCGGAGAAATCCTGGTCCGTGTAGCCGTTGCCGATCAGGGTCTGCACCATGTCGCGCACGACCGATGTAAGCGGCATGGGCACCCCGAATTCCCTTCCCGCCGAGAGGCCGAGGTCGATGTCCTTGCGCAGCAGCTCGGGCGTGAAGGTGACGTGGAAGTCGAGGTTTACCAGCGCCGGCGTCTTGTAACGCGTGAACATGCAGCCGAAGATGCTGTTGTTGATGAAGTCGAGGAATGCATGGCGCGGCATGCCCGCTTTCTGCGCCAATATGGTGATCTCGCACAGCGACTGGATGACCACGCTGAGATACACGTTGTGGCAGATCTTGGCGATGCGCGCGAGCTCTCCTTCGCCGACGTAACTCGAGCCTCGCCCCAAGTGATCGAGGTAGGGACGCGCGGTGTCGTAGGCAGCCTGCGCGCCCGACACGACGAACATCAGCTTGCCGGCCTTGACCACCTTGTCGTTGCCCGAGACCGGCGCGGCCAGCAGTTTCACGCCGAGTTTGGCGAGCTTTTCACGGATCTCCGCCGACTCCTCGAGCGAAATCGAAGTGCTGTCCACCACGATCTTCGGCATCTTGCCTTTCGCGCCGACGCCGTTAGCTCCGAACAGCACCTCCTTCACGTCCTTGCCGGTCGAGACCATCGTGAACACGATGTCGCACGCCGCA
>CAZCGD010000643.1:0-3950 GCA_964498105.1 uncultured Streptomycetaceae bacterium | reverse complement strand
TCTCCATTGAACTCCCTGGCGGACCTGCCTGTTCTTGCAGTGACCGAAACGCGTCACCAGACCAGGCCGCAATCGTATACGATTTTTCGCCGTTCAGCGATGATAGGCGCGGAGGGGTACTAGGTAGTAGATATCTCCTATCTTCGCGTCGCATCGAGACCGCATGGTAGCTGCCGCGACCCAGGCAGGACGGCGTCAGGAAGCCGCGCACCAAAAGCCTGCGGGGCGGGTCGGACCAGCGCAACGCATTGATTCGGTAAGATGAGATGCCAGGGAGAGGGATCAACCCAAGAGGACAGTTCTTGACTTTGCATCACTTGATGTAAGGTTAGGAACTGGCCCTTGTTTTCCAGGCGTTACCCCGCACCTTGCCATCAGCGGGCGCACGATGGAGTTCAACGGCAAGGGCAAATGCGTTGCCGGATGCTGATCCCGAAAAGTAACACGGGGCACTTCTCATCGCTCATCACCGATCAAGGAGACCATCCATGCTCTGGGCCATATCCCGCGTAGCGGGGTCAAACTTCGCGGCAATGCGTGAAAAGGGCTTGCAGGCCCACCTCGATTATCTCCATAGGCAGAAAAATATACTGGTCGTCTCGGGCGCGACGCTGACCGACGACGGAAAAGAGGTCATTGGCAGCCTGCTGATCGTCAACGTGGGGAGCCGAGCGGAAGCCAGGGCTTTTGTGGACGGCGACCCGTTCACGAAGGCCGGCATGTTCACGAGCGCAACGATCACGCGCATGCGCAAGGGGCAGTGGAATCCGCAGGCGGCGGAAGGCGCCTAACTGAAGGCGAAAGGCGAAAGGCGAAAGGCGAAAGGCGAAAGGCGAAAGGCGAAAGGCGGAAAGCGGAAAGCGGAAGGCGAAGGGGAGACCAGTTACCAGTCGCGAGTCACGCCTCATCAAATAGGGACCGGCATAGCCGGGTCAGATCAGTTCCCGTTTACCCTCAGGGGCGTCAATCAGCGATTGACGTTCGCCCGAAACGGCTCATCGCGAGCTTGCCCGATGTGACGCAGTTCACGCCGCGCTGCGGATTGCGGTTTCCTCGTGAGCCCGAACGCGTATCATCAACGGGTGGATATGAACCTTTCCGACCCGGTCACGGCGGCGTTGATCGGCGCCCTGGCTACCGTGCTGGGGGCGCTCGTTCAGCTACGCCTCTCCTGGCGCAATGAGCTGAAGGAACGCGAGCGCGGGCAGCCCATCACGAAGAAGACTCGGCGAGGACCGGTGATCGTCGTCTTCGCCCTGATGATCGCGGCGGCGGTGGGCGGGTTCGCCCTGTCGGAGTACTTCATGTCGCTGCGGAACGGCGACCGGGACACGCTGCGCGCGGAGCTCCAGTCCAAGCTCTCCGAGATCAGCGCGAGCGCAGCACGGCTCGAGCGGGCGCGGCTCGCCGAGCGCGAGCAGGGCGGGTCTGGCGTTCTCCTCGCCGAGGCGCTGCGCCGGGGGGAGGAAGGCGTTGCGGGAAGCGCCCTCGTGGGCCCGTGCAAGGCTCAAAGTGTTGCGGCGGCCGGAACCCGGTCCCCCTGCAGCGAGCAAGACGCGGTGCGCGTCGCGGTGTGCGCAAGAGTGCCGGCAGCGGCGACCGTCAGGGAAGTGTTGCTATACACCCGGTTCGAGGACACGCAGCTACCCTGGGCGGACAGCCGCGTGCAGCCCGGTCAGGATGCGGGCGGGGCGAGGTTCGTCGAGAAATTTTTCGAGCGGCCCGATGGCGACGCAGCCAAGCAGATCTGCCAGGATTTCGTGAACTGGAGCGGCGAGAAGGCGCGCCTGGCGCGCATCCTGGTCAGGTACGCGCTGTAAGAAGAAGTCTTATTCCGGCTTGGCCTTCGAGATTTTCACCACCTTCGCCCAGCGCTCGATCTCCTGCGCGAGCGTCCTGTCAGACGTTCCAGTCCGATAATAGATTAATATCAGGGGATCGAGACAGGCTCCACCTGGTTTTTGCTCGCTGCCGGAAGGCGGAGGCTATCACATGGAATGGAACCGGTTCTTGCTCGGCGCGGGCATCCTGGCGTCGGGCATCGCGCTGGCGAGCGCGCAGGGCTACCCGAGCAAACCCATACGCTTCATCGCGCCGTTTCCCGCGGCCGGTTCGTCGGATCTCATTGCGCGCGTGCTGTCGCAGCGGATGAGCGAGGAACTCGGCCAGCCGGTCATAGTGGATAACCGCCCCGGCGCAAGCGGCAGTCTCGGCACTGAGTTGTGCGCCAAAGCGCCGGCCGATGGCTACACCCTCGTGCTCGGCAGCATTGCCGGTTTCGCGATCAATCCCCATCTCCTTAAGCACGTCGGCTACCACCCGGTGAAGGACTTCACCGCTGCCGCCGCCCTGGGACAGGCGCCCCAGATGCTCGTCGTCAATCCCGGCCTGCCGGTGAAGACCGTGCAGGAGTTTCTCGCCCTGGCCCGCAAGAAGCCGGACTCGCTGACCTGCGGCTCCGGCGGGGTCGGCACTCCGGCGCATTTCGGATGCGAGCTCTTGCGCCTGCGTGGCAACGCGCAATTGCTGCACGTCCCGTACAAGGGCACCGGGCTGTCGGTCACCGATCTCCTGGGAGGCCAGATTCACTCGGTATTCGCCAGCATGCCGGTCGCCTATCCGCACGTGCGCGCCGGCAAGCTGCGCGCCCTGGCAAGCACCAGCCCCGAGCGCTCCTCGCTCGCGCCGGAGCTGCCGACCATGATCGAAGCTGGCGTGCCGGGTTTCGTGTCCCAGAGCTGGTGGGGCGCTTTCGTCCCGGCGGGGACGCCTGCGCCCATCGTCAAGCGGCTCGGCGACACGATCTACCGGATTATTCCGGAGCCGCAATCCATGAAAAGCTACGCCGCGCTGGGCGTCGAGCCCCTGAACCTCACGGCGCAGCAAATGGGGGAGCTGGTGCGCGCCGAGCTGGCGACCTGGGGCAAGATCATCAAAGAGATCGGGATAGGCAACCAATAAGAAGAACGTCGGGTCACTGCTTTTCCATCCCGGCGTCCTTGGCGACCTTGGCCCACTTGGCGAGGTCGGCCGGGATCATCTTGCGGATTTCGGCGGGCGTCCGGATGTCCACTTCCGCGCTGTCGACGGCAAACCGCTTCGCGGTCTCGGGCAGCACGAGTATTGCCGCGATCTCGGTGTTCAGCTTGTTGATGACGGCCCCCGGCGTGCCTGCCGTGATAGCCCACGCCCACCAGATCTCCGCCTGGTAACTCGGCAGCCCCGCCTCGACGGTAGTGGGCACGTCGGGCAGGCTCGGCGCGCGCTTCGTGGCTCCAACCGCCAGCGCCTTGATTCTGCCCGACCGGATATGTGTGTTCGACGTCGGGATTGTCGCCACCGCCATGTGTGCCTGGCCCGACATTACGTCGATCAGCGCCGGGGCGCCGCCCTTGTAGAGCGCGATCTCTCCCTTGAATCCGGCATGGCTGCGAAACATGGCTGACACGAAGTGCATGAATCCGCCCGCCGACGCCATGGTGATGTAGTTCGACTTGGCCTTGGCGAGCGCAACGAGGTCCTGCAGCGAGTTGACCGGCGCAGCCGGCCCCACGGTTATCACGACCGGCGCCTTGCCGAACGTCGCCACCCAGTCGAAGTCCTTGATCGGATCGTACGGGAGCTTCTTCACCACCGCCGGATTCATCGTGAACGCTGTCGAGGCCATGAGGATCGTGTAGCCGTCGGGATTGGCGCGCGCGACGAGCTCGGTGCCGATCATGCCCTCAGCGCCCGCGCGGTTGTCGACCACCACCTGGCGGCCGAGGCGCTCGGAGAGCTGGCCCCCGACATAGCGGGCCATGATGTCGTTGCTGCCGCCGGGCGCCTGCGGCACGATGACGCGGATCGGCCTCGATGGATAGTTCTGGACCGCACCGTCAGGGGCGGCGCGCTGTGCCGCCTGGGCGCACGTTATGAACGCAAGCACCAAAACACCCGTCACTGCAAGA
>CAZCGD010000642.1:0-8327 GCA_964498105.1 uncultured Streptomycetaceae bacterium | reverse complement strand
TGACTTCGCGATGAACCGGTCCGGGAACAGCCTGATCGAGATTGTCCGGCGCAGGGAGCTGTTGATCGCGCGCGCCAGTGCCCAGCGGGCGGCCATCGCCGGGACTATTCGAGAATTGGAGGCGCCGGCGGCCATTGCCGACCGCGCGCTGGGAGTGGCCCGCTTTCTGCGCTTACACCCCTTGGTGACCGCTGCGGGTGTCGTAGCGGCTGCGGTGGCGCTGCGCCGACCGGGAGTGCTGTCGCTCGCGGGACGCGCCGTGGCGGTCTGGCGCCTGTGGCGCACCGTCTCCGTGTATCTTAATATTCCGGTCGGGGCCGGACACGAAAAACCAACAACCCTTCCAGGAGTTGGACTATGGGATCGGTAGCCAGGGCATACAACATCGAAGACCTGCGGGAGATGGCGATGAAGCGGGTGCCGAAGGGGCTGTTCGAGTTTGTCGATCGCGGCACCGAGGACGAAGTCTCCTTGCGCAACAATCGCTCCGTCTTCGAGCGCATGCGCTTCAAGCCGCGGACATTGGTGGACGTCTCCAAACGCAATCAGGAAGTGACGCTGTTCGGCAAGAAGCACAAGATGCCGATCACGATCATCAACACGGATTACCTGCACGCGCCGGATTTTCAGCCGGCCGCCTTCGACTCGGCGCGGCCCGGGTTGAAATTGCTCGATACCGCGCGCGTCGTGGAGCGATAGTCTTTGGCGTGGTACCTGTTCCTGCTGCTCGCGGCGGGTATTATCGTTTTTGGCGTCTGGCGTTCCCGGAAGCAGTTCGCCGCGCGGGAGGCCGCCAGTAAAGCGCGTTTCGAACGTATGTTGCACGCACCGGCGCAGCCTGCCGCGCCCGCGGAACCGGCACCGGCGGCTGCAGCGACTTCTCGATCCGCTCCGTCTGCCTCCATTGCCGTTCCAGCCCTCCCAACGGCTCCGGCGGTGATGCCCGCCCGCGAACGTTTCCTGGGGCCGGCCGAGACGCTGCTGTACTACCTGCTGAAGACGGGGCTTTCGGGCTGCGAGGTGTTCGCGAATGTGTCCCTGGCATCGGTGGTCAGCGCCTCCGGCGCCGGACGCGAGCGCGAGCAGCAGTTGCGCCGCCTGGCCCAGTACCGGCTGGATTTTGTCGTGTGCGACAAAAGCATGCGAATTATCGCAGTCGTCGAAGTGGACTCGGCAGTCGACGTCGTGGGGCCCGGTGAGCAGCAGTTCAAGGCTGACTGTCTCAAGCGGGCCGGCATACGGCTGGTTCGCGTCAATCCCGCGGCGCTGCCGAAGCGGGAGCAGATCCGGGAGCTGGTCGGCGGACCGGCCCCGGCCGGGAGCGGAGGCGGATGATGCATCCCTTGCCATATTCCCGGAATCCGCGTATCGTTCGCCCCGCAGTCGGTCAAGCGGCGTATTGCTGATTCTTAGTGCTCTGTCCGTTCGGATAGAGTCTCACCAGTTCTCAAACACTCGTCTTGATTCGTTTGCGCAGTGCGGGTAAATGTCCGCGTTTTTTCATTTATCAAGGAGTGTTGCATGGCAAATGGTACAGTCAAGTGGTTCAACGATGCCAAGGGCTTCGGGTTCATTACGCCGGACGACGGCGGCGAGGACATGTTCGCCCATTTTTCCGAGATCCAGGGCAGCGGCCACAAGTCGCTGAAGGAACAACAGCGCGTCAGCTTCGAAGTGACGCGCGGACCCAAGGGACTGAAGGCGGCGCAGATCAAGCCGCTGTAAGAATAGCGCGGTCGGCCGCGCTATTCTTAACAAGGAAAAAACCTATCCACAAAATTCCCGAACTGTTGCATCGAGGCTTTGGAGTTGGGGAGCGGATTTAGACAGTTATCGTTGGATACTCATTTAAAAAAACGGCCACCCTCGGGTGGCCGGTTTTTTTTGGTGGAGGTGGCGGGAATCCATCCCCACGACTCTCCTTGCAAGTCGAGCCGGCGCTGGCGGCAGTCGATGTGCGCAGGCACATCGACCAAATCCGTTAGCATCGCCTTGGGGCGCGGCTGGTAGGCCGCGCCCGCTCCGGCGGCAACTGATGTGCGCAGGCACATCAGCCGAAACCCCGCCGTCGCTCCCGCGGGTTCTCTTCCCGCAAGCCGCATCAAAAAACTTAGGGCTACCCGAAGGCAGCCCTTAGTTTTTTGGTGGAGGTGGCGGGAATCGCCCTTGCAGGGCGCGCCCACGCTTGCATGCGTGGGTTGCTCTCACGGCACGCGACATGAAGCAGTTCATGTCGCGTGTCCGTTCGAGCCCCGCGTCCCGCGGGTTCTCTTCCCGCAAGCCGCATCAAAAAACTTAGGGCTACCCGAAGGCAGCCCTTAGTTTTTTGGTGGAGGTGGCGGGAATCGAACCCGCGTCCGCAAGCCCTACACAGCCAGGACTACATGCTTAGCCAGGTCGTTTGAGTCTCGCCTCGCGCCCGCCGGCCGGCAGGCTGACGCTCAGCCAGTCGCTTCGACGGATCCGCGCGGCTAAGCGACCAAACTGCGCAGAGAGGCTGATGTGAATGACGCTGCACCGTTAAGCCGGCTCGGCTTGCGCCTTGCCTGCCCTTCGGCCTAGCCCATCAGCAAGCTAGTGCAGCGTCTAGCCGGTATTAGGCGGCTAGAGCGTAACGCTCGTCGTTTGCGTTTAGAGATTTCCAGCGGTTTAACAAGGTAACTGGACCTTGGCATGCCCTGTACTGCTTCGGAACCCACGTCGAAACCGGGTCACCCCCAATTTTCAGCGTAGAACCGGCTGCAACAACCATATTATCCCACATGTGGGCTAACGCAAAAAAATCAATAGGTTAATTCAGTCGAGAGCAGTCGCCGAGCGCTAGCGTAGATGTTGCAGCAGGTCGCCCGGTTTCTCGATCAGCCAGTCGGCGTTCCAGCTTTCCGGATCGTTGCCGTTCAGGTAACCCCATCGGACGGCCGCAACCTGCATCCCGGCGGCGTGGCCCGCCTCCACGTCGCGCCGGTCGTCGCCGACATAGATGCAGGCATCCGGATCTTCGTGAATGGCTTTGCATGCCGCGAACAGCGGCGCGGGGTGGGGCTTGAAATGGGGCGTGCTGTCCCCGCCGATGAGGCAGGAAGCGCGGGACGCCAGGGGGAGCCGGTCGAGGAGCAGGCGCGCCAGGCGCTCCGACTTGTTGGTCACGATGCCCCAGCGCAGCCCGCGCGCCTCGAGCGCCTCGAGCAGTTCCCCGATGCCAGGGAAAAGCCGGGTGTCGCGGCAAATGTTGTTCTCATAGAGCAGCAGGAACTCCACCCGCATGGCGTTGTATTCCGGGTGGTCCGGGCCGATGCCGAAGCCCGTATGCAGCAGGCCGCGGGCGCCGAGCGAGGCCACCGGCCGCGTGGCGGATGCCGGCAGCGGCGGGAGCCCGCGCGTTTCGCGCATGCGGTTGACGGCGTATCCCAGGTCCGGCGCGGTATCCGCGAGCGTGCCGTCGAGGTCGAAGAGAACGGCCTTGATCATCGTAAATCGTCAATCGTAAATGGTGAATCGTAGGCTAAAGCCAGAAAGAGGATTTTGATTTACGACTCACCATTCACCATTCACGGCTTCACGGCATGCAGAATGTAATTCACGTCTGCGTCGTCGCCCAGAGAATAAACCTTCGTGAAGGGGTTATAGGTCATGCCGGTGACGCCGGAGACGCGTAATCCCGCTGCGCGACACATTGCCGACAGCTCGGATGGCTTGAGGAACCTGGCGTAGTCATGCGTGCCGCGGGGCAGCAGCTTCAGCACGTATTCGGCGCCCAGCACCGCGAGCAGGTACGATTTCGGGTTGCGGTTGATGGTGGCGAAGAACACCCGCCCGCCGGGTTCGGCGAGGTCGGCGCAGGCCCGCACCGTCGCCGCCGGATCGGGCACGTGCTCGAGCAGTTCCATGCAGGTGACGACGCCAAAGCCCCGCGGCGACTCGAGCGCCAGCGCTTCCGCGGCCAGCAGTCGATAATCCACCTCCAGCCCCGACTCCAGCAGGTGCAACTGGGCCACCTTGAGTGGTTTCTCTGCGAGGTCTATTCCGGTCACACGCGCCCCGCGCGCCGCCATGGCCTCCGCCAGTATGCCGCCGCCGCAGCCGACGTCGACGATGCGCTTGCCGCGCAGGGCGGCGATGCCGTCGATGTAATCGAGGCGCAGCGGGTTGATTTCGTGCAGCGGCTTGAACTCCGCGCCGGGGTCCCACCAGCGATGGGCGAGCTGGCTGAATTTCTCGAGCTCGAGCGGGTCAACGTTGATCATGATTCTTACTGCCCCGAATCAACGCGTTGCGCCGGCCGGGACCGGTGACGCCGGTGGCGGAGTTGTTAACTTGAAGCGCCGTTCGGGGGGAGTTCCAGCCTGGTAATGAACCGGCAACAGAGCAGGAACGGTAACGTCATTGCAAACCTTGCGAACATGAAATGCCTCAATGGGCGGCTTCCAGGTCGCTTTGAATTCACAACTGACCCGCACACAGCTAATACTTTTAAGCCAGGCGCATACGCTTACTTCGGAACCTTCTGCATTCGCTATTTCGGTCAGGAATGACGCGCCCGCGTAGTGGGGTCGATTCGTGCCATCTTCCGAACGCACGTCTTGCAGCAGTGTAAAAAAACTGCCGTACAAATCCAGGAAGCCCAGGGTCTTCTCTACAAACAGCGAAAGGTTCTCGGTGTATGAGAAACCACCGATGACATCGGTAATGACCTGAAACTGTCCCAGTTCGTCCAATGAATACTCGCGCAAGCGTCTGTTGAATATATATTCTATTTTTCCCGCTCCCAGGCTGGCGGTGTCCTGTTGCCAGCGGGGTGTCCTGCGGTCTTCTATGGACATCGCGACGGCTCGTGCTTTTCTGCCGCGCCGCTCCCATCCTTCCCGGTGCGTCAGGTCGTATTCCGGAGTGTAGTAATCCAATATGGCCTGGCCCGCGCCGGCTCCGATATCCAGCCATCGATCTTGCGGACCCAGTTTCGCCAACGCGGAATCGAATTCGGAGGGCAGGGCATGCACATAGTCCGCAAGCGATCTACCGATGGTATAACCCTCAGGTACCTGTTCCCCCTTGCTCTGGTAGATGTTTTCCTGTTTTGAAATTTCCTCGCCAAACGCGGGATTGGCGGGCACCTGGGAATGGGATGTCTCCAACCACAGGGTTTGCAGAATAAGCAGGGCAGCCAGGTGTATCCCGGTATTTTTCAGAGCTGTCATCGATTCGCGTGCAGGGCGCTGAGTTGATATGGGCGGCGTATCCCGGCTGAAGTTCGCTTCACTTCTTCTTCGCGTTGACTAATTTACCATTTTCGATGGCAGCGCCAAAACTGGACCAGGCATAGTCGAATTTGCCGGTATAGGCAAGGCTGAAGGCCGCTGAGGTCAACGCGCTGACAAAGGTGATTTGCAACTCTTCCGTCGTCGTTGGATCGCCTGCAAACAGCCACAGCGGTAATTCAGCAGGATACTGGCCATCTTCATGGATTGCGTCCCTGATCGAGACTTCGGCAATGCCGCTGCGTATGTAGCGATAAAAATAGTCGCGTTCGCGAGTCCGGGACATCTTCTCGTCAGCCCCCAGCAGCATTACCGGTTTATTGACCTGTCGCAAGAATCTGGGCAAGACATTGCCCACGCCCGCAGGATCGAGCAGGATGCCGCCCGCAACGCGGGCGCCTTCAGCCAGCGCGATCGCCACCGAGGCACCGCCAAATGAGTGTCCGACGAGAATGATCCTGCTCGCGTCGATGCGGCTATCGATAATGTCCGGCCGGCGGTTGATGAAATTGACGATTCTTGCCAGCGTCCTGCCGTTGCCAACCCATGGACCCTTGTTGGGCAACTGCAGGGCCAGGCTATGCATTCCCCAGGACGCCACATGCATCGCCTGATAGGCGTGGTCTTCCTTCGAGCTGCCATAGCCATGCAGGATAATAACCAGCGGTGCTTTCTCAGCTGGCGCGGATAAATACAAATCCGCAGCTATGCGTTCGGTGGCCGACAGGCGAATTTCAAAATTTTTCTGCACGGCCACGGCAAACGGCCCGCGCAATCTGAATTGATCCAGATCGGCCTGGTGACTGAGAAAATATCCCCGCAGCTCGCTCATGGTCGTGGGCTTCAACGACGTTACGCCGGTACTCGGCAGCCTTGCACAGCTGCTGCTGACCAGCGCCAGGCCGACAATGGCGATGGCGAATAGAAGATATTTTTTAAGCAGTGCCACTGCTGTCAGCTCCGGATCCGGTCCTTCCAGTACGCAGCCTTGGCGGCAAGTTGCCGGGTATCGAACCGCGTCAGCTGGCCGCCCTCCACCACGAGTTCCCCATTCACCCAGACGTGGGTAACGTGCTCGCGGCCGGCGGCATAAATCAGGTGCGATAGCGGGTCATAGCACGGCAATAGCTCCGGCGCGCTCAAATTTACGGCCGTCATGTCGGCGGACTTTTCGGGGGCCAGCGTGCCGATGCGGTCTTCCATGCCGAGGGCGCGCGCCGCGCGCACGGTGGCCATTTCGAGCACCGTGTGCGCCGGCAGGACGGTCGGGTCCGCTTCCGCGCCCTTGGCGAGAAGCGCGGCGAGCCGCATTTCCGTGAAGAGATCGAGGCGGTTGTTGCTGGCGGCGCCATCGGTGCCCAGTCCCACGTTCACGCCGCTCGCCAGCAGCCGGGCCGGCGCGGCAATGCCGCTTGCCAGTTTCAGGTTCGAGCTGGGGCAATGAGCCACGTGGCAGCCTTTTTCCGCGAGCAGGGCGGTCTCCGGCCCGGTAAGGTGAACAGCGTGCACGGCGATCAGGTTGGCGTCCACCAGTCCGTGGGACCGCAGCCGGTCGAGCGGGCGCACGCCGTGGGCCGCCAGGCTTTGCTCGATCTCGTCTAACGTCTCGTGCACGTGGATGTGCAACGGCAATTCGAGCTCACCCTGCAGCATGGCGATGCGCTCGAAAGTCTTGTCGCTCACCGTATACGGCGCATGCGGCGCGATGCAGAACGACAGGAGGGGCTCGTTCTTGAGTGCGTCGCGCGCCGCCAGCCCCTTGCTCAGGTAATCCTGGGCATCCGCCGCATAGGCCGACGGCATTTCCATCACGATGATGCCGAGGGCTGCCCGCATCCCGGCGGCGAGTGCGGCGCGAGCGGCGGCCTCAGGGTAGAAATACATGTCGTTGAAGCAGGTGACGCCCCCGCGCAGCATTTCGGCGCAGGCGAGCAGCGTGCCGTCGCGCACGAAGTCCGCGGATACCAGGCGGGCCTCCACCGGCCAGATATGATTGCGCAGCCAGTCCATGAGCGCGCGGTCGTCCGCCAGCCCCCGCATCAGCGCCATCGCCGCGTGCGTGTGCAGGTTGATGAGCCCCGGGATCAGCGCCTGGCCGGGGAGTTCGAAGCGCTGCGCGCCGGGGTAGCGCTCGCGGGCCAGCCGCGCCGGCAGCACGTCGCGGATGACGCTGCCGGAAATGACGACGGCGTGCTCCTTGAGGACTGCCCCGGCGGGCGTTACCGGGATTACCCAGCCGGCTTCGACGATGCTGACGGCGGAATCAGGCAGACGCTCCTCCACCAACAAAAAAGCCCTGCCGAAGCAGGGCTTTTAATTTTACTACGCTTTTTTCTAAATGCTGCCCGATCCGAAGTTAGGGTTTGGCTTTCGGCTTGGCCTCCGGCTTGGCTTCCGGCTTGGCTTCCGGCTTCGGCTTCGCCAGCGACTCGGCGCGGCCCACGATTTCCACGGTCACGCGACGGTTGGGCGACAGGCACTCGATCAACTGCTTGCGCTTCATCTTGTTGTCGCAGAACTTGGTCACCGGGATCGGCTGCTTGAAGGCCTTGCCTTCCCAGAAGATCACCTTCTGGTCGACAGCCTGGCTCACGAGGTAGTCCTTGACCACGACCGCGCGGCGCTCCGACAGGCCCATGTTGTACTTCAGGCTGCCGATGCGATCGGTATGGCCGGTCACCACCACAGCGCTGATTTGCGTCGCGGCGCGGGCCTTGGTCGCCTTGCGCAGGGCGCCCATGAAGGTTTCCAGTTCCTTCTTGTTGTCAGCGGTCATTTCCGCCTTGCCGAAGGGCATGCCCTGCAGCTCGATCTTCTCTTCGATGTTCAGGAACTCGGGCTTGGCCTTCGCCGCCGGCTTCGCTTCCGGCTTCGCTTCCGGCTTTGCCTCCGGCTTTGGCTTCGGCGCGGGCGCCGGAGCCGGAGCGGGCTTCGGTGCCGGCTTGGGTTCTTCAGTCGTCGCGCATGCGCCCAGCAGCATCGCACTCGAAACAGCGCAGGCAACGAGCATATTGCGGAATGTTGTAGTCATGATTTTTGATCCTCCTGTTTATGCGATGGCGTTTGGGACCC
>CAZCGD010000641.1:0-14335 GCA_964498105.1 uncultured Streptomycetaceae bacterium | reverse complement strand
CCGTCCACCGGCAAGTTGAAGGTGTTCAAGCTGATGCGGGTCGCCGGCGCGTACTGGCGGGGCGACTCGAAGAACGCGATGCTGCAGCGGATCTACGGCACTGCATGGGCGAGGAAAGAAGACCAGGAAGCGTATCTGCACCGGCTGGAAGAGGCGGAACGGCGCGACCATCGCAAGCTCGGCAAGCAGCTCGAGCTGTTCCACCTGCAGGACGAGGCGCCGGGGATGGTGTTCTGGCACGCGCGGGGCTGGACGATCTGGCAGAAGATCGAGCAGTACATGCGGCGTGTACTCGACGACAACGGTTATGCCGAGGTGCGCGCGCCGCAAATGCTCGACGTCTCGCTGTGGAAGCGCTCGGGGCACTGGGACAATTTCCGCGAGAACATGTTCTTTACCGAATCGGAATCGCGCGATTACGCGGTGAAACCGATGAACTGCCCGGGGCACGTCCAGATCTTCAACCAGGGCTTGAAAAGCTACCGCGACCTGCCGTTGCGGCTGGCCGAGTTCGGCTCCTGCCACCGTAACGAGCCCTCCGGCGCGCTGCACGGGCTGATGCGCGTGCGTGGCTTCACGCAGGACGACGCGCACATTTTCTGCACCGAAGCGCAGATCGAGCCGGAAGTCATGCGCTTCATCGACCTCCTGCAGCGCGTGTACGCCGATTTTGGCTTCGACGACATCCTGGTCAAGCTGTCCACCCGGCCGGTGAAGCGTGTCGGCTCGGACGAGCAATGGGACAAGGCCGAGGCCGCCCTCAGGACCGCGCTCGAGCACAAGGGGCTGAAGTTCGACGTGCAGCCGGGGGAGGGCGCGTTCTACGGCCCCAAGATCGAATTCTCGCTGAAAGACAGCATCGGCCGGGTCTGGCAATGCGGCACGATGCAGCTCGATTTCTCGATGCCGGCCCGGCTCGGGGCAGAGTACGTCGGGGACGACAATGCGCGCCACGTGCCAGTGATGCTGCACCGCGCGGTGCTCGGCTCGTTCGAGCGCTTCATCGGCATCCTGATCGAGCACTACGCGGGGGCGATGCCGCTGTGGCTGGCGCCGGTGCAGGTGGTGGTCCTCAGCATCTCCGAGCGCCAGGCGGGCTACGCCGAACGGGTGGCCGGGCAGCTCAAGCAGGCCGGTTTGCGCGCCGTAGCCGACTTGAGAAATGAGAAAATTTCCTATAAAATTCGGGAACATAGTCTGCAGAAGCTGCCCTACCAGGTCATTGTGGGTGACAAGGAAGTGGCGGGCGAAAAGGTTGCCGTGCGGACCCGCAAGGGCGAGGATCTCGGCCAGATGAGTCTGGCCGATTTCGTCTCAAGACTCAGGGCTGAGGAAGCCCGGCTCGGGCGCGCGGCGCAAGATTAACGGGACACAGGGGGCGCTACATCGCACAGGAAAAGGAACCGCGGATCAACGGCGAGATCAACGCGCCGGAAGTCCGTTTGATCGGAGCCGGCGGCGAACAGGTTGGCGTGGTGGCCATCGCCGCCGCCAACAAGCTCGCGGAGGAAGCCGAACTCGACCTGGTGGAGATCGCGCCGACGGCAGTGCCGCCGGTCTGCCGCATCATGGATTACGGGAAGTACAAGTACCGTGAGGCCAAGAAGCGGCACGAGGCGAAGTTGAAGCAGAAGCAGATCATCGTCAAGGAAATCAAGTTCCGGCCTGGCACCGACGCCGGTGACTACAAGATCAAGCTGCGAAACCTGATCCGTTTCCTCGAGGAAGGCGACAAGACCAAGATCACCCTCCGCTACCGCGGACGCGAGATGGCGCACCAGGAACTGGGCGTGCGCCTGATCGAGCGGGTGAGAGGCGATCTCGAGCAGTACAGCGTAGTGGAGCAGTACCCGAAGATGGAAGGCCGCCAGCTGATCATGGTGCTGGCGCCGAAGAAGGGCGGCAAGCCCGGCCAGAAGCCCGCCGTTAAAGCGGCGGCACCGAAGAAAGCGGCGGCGCCTGCAACGGCTGCCGCACCCAGCGCCGAGGCGGAAGCCGAGGCGGGCATCACCAAGAAGTAGTTGTCCGGGTTCCCGAAGTCCTGCCTTCCCGGCAGGCACCCGGCGCTATGTTAAAAAAAGGAGTTGTCATGCCCAAGTTGAAGACCAAGCGTGGTGCCGCGAAGCGCTTCCGCAAGCGCGCCGGCGGCGGCATCAAGCGCGGCCAGGCGTTCCTGCGCCACATCCTTACCAAGAAGAACACCAAGCGCAAGCGGCACCTGCGCGGCAGCACCGGCGTGCACCAGGCGGACAAGGCGTCGGTGCGCGTCATGTTGCCCTACTAAGGAGAGCGCCATGCCACGAGTCAAACGGGGCGTAACCGCCCGCGCCGCGCACAAGAAAGTGCTGCAGAAGGCCAAGGGTTTCCGCGGCCGCCGCAAGAATGTATTCCGCATCGCTAACGAAGCGGTCATGCGCGCCGGGCAGTACGCCTACCGCGACCGCCGCGACCGCAAGGGCGTATTCCGCGCGCTGTGGATTGCGCGCATCAACGCCGCTGCCCGCGAGCACGGCATGTCCTACAGCCGTTTCATGAACGGCCTGAAGAAGGCGGCAATCGCCGTGGACCGCAAGGTGCTGGCGGATATCGCGGTGCTCGACAAGCCGGCGTTTTTCAAGTTTGTGGAGAAGGCCAAGGCCAGCCTCAGCGCCTGAATCTCACGGCGCGTGAAGGGGGGCTGACGTGACGGGCCTCCCTTTTTTCTTCGAGCCGGGTGCCCCATGACGCAGGACCTCGACGCCATCGTAAAGGAAGCGCTCGCGGCGTTCGCGGGCATCGACGACGCCGATGAGCTCGAGCGCGCCAAGGCTCGCTATCTTGGGAAGTCCGGCGCGTTGACCCAGCTCCTGAAGGGACTGTCGAAGTTGCCGGCGTCAGAGCGCCCTCAATTCGGCAGCCGCGTCAACGCTGCCAAGGAAAAGCTGGAAGCGCTGCTGGCCGAGCAACGCACCCGCATCCAGTCCCGCAAGCTCGAAGCGAGCCTGCGCCAGGAGGCGCTGGATGTGACGCTGCCTGGGCGCGGCCTGGCGGTGGGCGGCCTGCATCCGGTAACGCGCACGATGGAGCGCATTGAGATACTCCTGGGCTCGATGGGGTTCGAGGTGGCGGACGGCCCCGAGATCGAGACGGATTACTACAATTTCACCGCCCTCAACCAGCCGGAGAACCACCCCGCGCGCTCGATGCACGATACGTTCTATCTGGCGGACGGCAGGCACCTGCTGCGCACTCATACCTCGCCGATCCAGATCCGCTACCTGGAACAACACCGCCCGCCGGTCAAGATCATCGCCCCGGGACGCGTCTACCGGCACGACTACGACGCGACGCATTCGCCGATGTTCCACCAGGTGGAGGGCCTGTGGCTGGACGAGCACATCACCTTCGCCGATCTGAAGGGCGTGCTGATCGAGTTTCTGCGGAAGTTCTTCGAGCGCGGCGATCTCAAGGTGCGCTTCCGGCCGTCGTTCTTCCCGTTTACCGAGCCGTCGGCCGAGATTGACATGAGCTTCGGCGATGGCTGGCTCGAGGTGGGCGGAGCGGGCATGGTGCATCCCAGCGTTCTCAGGAACGTGGGCATCGATACTGAAAAGCACCAGGGCTTCGCCTTCGGGCTCGGTGTAGACCGTCTCACGATGCTGCGCTACGGCGTGAGCGACCTGCGGCTGTTCTTCGAGAATGATTTGCGCTTCCTGAGACAATTCAATTGAACCGCAGAGGCGCAGAGACGCGGAGATATACAGATTGAATATGAACCCCGTTCTAGGTTTTCTCTGCGCCTCAGCGTCTCCGCGGTGAGAGCTATATGAAGTTTTCGGAAAACTGGCTCCGCACCTTGGTCAACCCGCCGCTCGCGACGCGCGAGCTCGCGGACGCGCTCTCCATGGGTGGGCTCGACGTGGAGCAGGTCGAAGTGGACCGTGATGACTGGGTGTTCACGACCAAGCCCACGCCCAACCGGGGCGATTGCCTGAGCCTCTCCGGCATCGCACGCGAGGTGGCGGCGGTGACCGGTGCGCCATTGAGCCTGACTGACATCAAGCCGGTGCGTGCCACGATCACCGACCGATTGGGCGTCACGCTCGAGGCGCAGCAGGCTTGCCCGCGTTACTGTGGTCGGATGGTGCGCGGGGTCAATGCGACCGCCGCGACGCCGGAATGGATGACACGCAGGCTCGCGCTGAGTGGAATCCGTCCCGTGAGCGCACTGGTGGACATCACCAATTACGTCATGCTCGAGCTGGGACAGCCGCTGCACGCCTTCGACGCCGCGAAGCTGAACGGCGGCATTCGAGTACGGTTCGCCAGGGTCGGCGAGCAACTCACGCTGTTGAACGGCGAGGCGCCGTCGCTGACGCCGTCGTTCCTCGTGATCGCGGACGATGCCAGGGCGGTGGCGCTGGCCGGTATCATGGGCGGGCTGGATACCGCGGTGGGCGACGCCACCCGCGACGTGTTCCTGGAGAGCGCGTTCTTCAGCCCCGACGCGATTAACGGCAAGAGCCGGCAGCTCAAATTCTCCTCCGATTCTTCCTACCGTTTCGAGCGCGGCGTGGATTTCGCGGGAACGTTGACGGCGCTGGAACGCGCCACCCAGTTGGTGCTCGAGAATTGCGGCGGTGCTGCGGGGCCGGTCACCGAGGCACGCGCAACGCTGCCCGCGCGCGAGCCGGTGCGGCTGCGGCTCGCCCGGGCGGAGCGGCTGCTCGGCATCAAGTTCGACGCCGTTCAGGCGAGCGACATCCTGCGCCGCCTGGGACTGAAGTTTACTGCTTCTGGAGGCGAGTTCCAGGTGACGCCGCCGAGCTACCGCTTCGACATCGTCATCGAGGAAGACCTGATCGAAGAGTTGGCGCGCATTCACGGCTACGACCGGATACCGGCCACCATGCCCGAGGTGCCGGCGACGCTACTGCCGGTGCCAGAGGGCAAGCGCAGCCTCGCGGCGATCCGCAGGCTGCTCGTCGCGCGCGACTACCAGGAGATCGTGAGCTACAGTTTCGTGGACCCGGCGTGGGAGCGCGATCTCGCCGGCCACAACGCTCCGGTGGCCCTGGCCAATCCAATCGCCAGCCAGATGAGCATGATGCGCTCAACGCTCGCGGGCGGCCTGATCGACTGTCTCGCGCGCAATCTCGCCCGCAAGCAGCCCCGCGCCAGGTTGTTTGAGGTCGGCCGCTGCTTCATGACGGAAGCATCGGATCGCTACCACCAGCCGGTCCGAATAGGAGGAATCTCCTACGGTGATGCTCGCCACGAGCAATGGGGGCTGAAGGGGCGGCCTGGTGATTTCTACGACATCAAGAGCGACGTCGAGGCGTTACTGACCCCGGCCGCGGCTGAATTCCGGCCGCTGGAGCATCCGGCGCTGCATCCCGGCAAGTCGGCGAGCATCGTCATCCGGGATATGACAGCGGGCTGGATCGGGGAATTGCATCCGCGCTGGCAACGGAAGTATGATTTGCCGCTCCCTCCGGTCCTGTTCGAGCTCGATTTTGATGCGATCGGCGAGCGGGGGCTGCCGGCCTACGACGAGGTATCGAAATTTCCGCCGGTGCGGCGCGACATCGCGTTTGAAATCGACGAGGGAGTAAATTACCAGGCAATACTGGATGGCCTGCTGTGGCAAAAGCCCGCCATCATCACCGAAATCGGGCTGTTTGACATCTACCGCGGAACGGGTGTAGAAAAAGGAAAAAAGAGTCTTGCTTTCAGGGTGTTATTACAGGATACTCGCAAGACTCTGACCGATGCGGAAATTGAATCCGCGGTCTCCCATTTGCGCCGGATACTGCAACAACAGTTCAACGCGAAACTCCGTTGAAAGGGGAAAAGATGACTTTAACCAAGGCCGAACTCGCAGACCTGTTGTTCGAGAAGGTCGGGTTCAACAAGCGCGAAGCGAAGGACATGGTCGAATCGTTCTTCGAAGAAGTGAGGACCGCGCTCGAGACCGGGAAGGGCGTCAAGCTCTCCGGCTTCGGCAATTTTCAGTTGCGCGACAAACCGCAGCGGCCCGGCCGCAATCCCAAGACCGGTGAAGAAATTCCGATCACGGCGCGCCGCGTAGTGACGTTCCATGCGTCGCAGAAGCTGAAGGCGATGGTGGAAACGAACTACCATGGAAGCAAGTCATAGCCCCAGGGCACAGCTGCCGCCGATCCCGGCGAAGCGCTACTTCACCATTGGCGAAGTGAGCGAGCTGTGCGGCGTGAAGCCGCACGTGCTGCGCTATTGGGAGCAGGAATTCACGCAACTGAAGCCGGTCAAGCGGCGCGGCAACCGCCGTTATTATCAGCACCACGAGGTGCTGCTGATCCGCCGTATCCGCGAGCTTCTCTACGACCAGGGCTTCACCATCAGCGGCGCGCGCAACCGGTTGGACGAGCTGGGTTCGGAGCCGTCAACCAGGGCCGGGCGGCCGTCGCAGCGCGCCGGCGCCGGTCTCGCTTCGCTGCGCAAGGAAATCCAGAGCCTCCTGGAAGTACTGCGCGGCTAGTAGTCCTCCGTTTGTTATAATTCGCCGCCTCGGGGCGTAGCGCAGCCTGGTAGCGTACCGGCATGGGGTGCCGGTGGTCGTGAGTTCAAATCTCACCGCCCCGACCAGATAAAAATGGCCCGCCGGATTGCCGTGCGGGCCATTTTTTATTGAGGGAAGAGGGTAGAGGAATGAGGAAGACCTTTTCTCGTTCCTTTGATTCGTGAGCAGCCGTGGCTTGTTTCTTGATTTTCTTGGCGCCCTGGCGTCTTGGCGGCTAATTCAGTTCTTCAGGCGCACCTGTTTCCCCAGGTCTATGCAGTCCTCGTCGGTCTTCAATCCCGCGGCGTGGATGCCGTGCGCGGCCAGTTCTTCGTCGCGCGTCTCGGTGTCGCCGGTGACACCGACGGCGCCGATGATTTCTCCGTGCCCATCGCGGATCAGGCGACCGCCGCCTTCCGGGAAGATTTTTCCCTCCGAGGCGCTGATGAGGTAATTCATGAACTGCGGTTTTTCCTCGTTGCGAACGCGCACCAGGCTGGAGGAGCGCCCCAGCGCGAGCGCGGCATAAGCCTTGCCCATCGCCATTTCGAACCGCATCATGGCCGAGCCGTCCTCCTTTTTGAACGCCTTGACGCGGGCCCCTGGGTCGGTGACCGCCACGCTCAGGGGCCGGCAATCGAGCTCGCGCCCGCGGGCAAGGATGGCGTCGATGATGCGTTCAGTCTGTTTCAGCGTGATCTCGGACATGGAATTTTCCGCGTTGATTCGCAGGTGTGGCAGTGAATGATAAATGGTAGCCCGGAAAATTCATAATAAGAACGGTGGCATGCATTAATATGAGTGCCCGGGATCGTGGCACAACGATTGGAGGGCAATGACATGTTTCGCGGCCACGCACGGCACCCTGCGGGTGTCGCGTTGTTATCGGGCATCGTGCTGGCGGCAGCCGTTGAGCGCCATGCCTGGCCGGCCGAAACCTATCCCGTCAAACCGATCCGCCTCGTGGTGGGCTTTGCCCCGGGGGGCGCGAATGACCTCGTGGCGCGCGCGATTGCCGCGCGGCTCGGCCCCCGGCTCGGGCAGCAAGTCGTCGTCGAGAACCGCGCCGGGGCGGGAGGCAACATCGGCACCGAGCTGGTCGCGCGCGCGGCGCCGGACGGCTACACGTTGCTGCTGGCGTCGGTGGCTTCGTTCGCGATGAGTCCCGCGTTGCTCGGCAAGACCCCGTTCGATCCGATCAACGATTTCGCGCCGGTGGCCCAGGCGGCGCTGGTGACGAGCCTGCTCTCAGTGCATCCTTCGTTGCCGGTGAGATCGTTGAAGCAGTTCGTCGCGCTGGCGCGGCGGGAGCCCGGCAAGGTCAACTACGCCACGCCTGGGGCGGGCAGCATCGCTCACCTCTCGGCTGAGCTGTTCTGGCATACGGCGGGCGTCAGGTTGAATCACATTCCGTACAAGGGCGGCGGGCCCGCGGTAGTGGACGCCACGGCCGGTCACGTCGAGAGCATTTTTTCCCTGATCTCGACGCAGACGCCGCTGGTCAGGGCCGGCAAGCTCAACGCGCTCGCCGTGAGCAGCGTGAAACGGTCGGCCGCGCTGCCGCAAGTCCCGACCATAGCCGAATCCGGCTACCCCGGATTCGAGGCGAGCGGCTGGCTCGGGCTGGCATTCCCGGCGAAGACACCGCGGGCGATCGTGGACCGCGTGCACAAGGAAACGGCAGCGGTGCTGAACATGCGTGAAGTGCAGGCGCAGTTCGAGGACCTCGGGCTGGACGCGGAAGCGCTGGATCCGGGCGCTTTCCTCGCCCGCATCAAGGCCGATTACGCAAGATGGGGCAGGCTGGTGCGGGATGCGGGCATCAAGGGAGGGGAGTGAACCGGGCATGAGCAACACGGCCGGCCCGCGCACGGCGGCGGCCGGCGGCGTGTTAAAATTTTTGTTCGGATGCGTATTCTTCTCAGCAACGACGATGGTTACTTCGCGCCGGGCATCGTATTGCTCGCCGAAATGCTGGCGCCTCTCGCCGAGATCACGGTGGTCGCGCCCGAGCGCGACCGCAGCGGCGCGAGCAACTCGTTGACGCTCGACCGCCCGCTGACCGTGCGCCGGACCGAGGGCCGGGTCCATTACGTCAACGGCACGCCCACCGATTGCGTGCACCTCGCCGTAACCGGCTTGTTGAAGGATCTGCCCGATATCGTCATTTCCGGCATCAATCACGGCGCCAATATGGGCGACGACACGATTTATTCCGGCACGGTAGCGGCGGCAACCGAGGGCTTTCTGCTGGGCATACCCTCGATCGCCATCTCGCTGGTGACCGAGAGCGGGGGGCACTTCCACACCGCGGGACGCGTTGCGGTGGATCTCGTCACCCGCTTCCAGCGGCAGCCGCCGGGCCAACCGGTGCTGCTCAACGTCAATGTTCCCGACGTCGAGTACGGAGATTTGCGCGGCATGCAGGTCACGCGGCTCGGCAAGCGGCACAAGGCGGAACAGGTGGTGAAGTCCACCACGCCACGGGGCGAAAAGGTGTACTGGATCGGCGCGGCCGGCAGCGCGCAGGACGCCGGCGACGGCACGGATTTTCACGCGGTTGCGGCGAACCGCGTCTCGATCACCCCGTTGCAGGTGGACCTCACGCGCTATTCCCAGCTCGAGGCGGTCAGCGCCTGGCTGGTGAATCCGTGAATCGATCATGAATCCAGATCCGATGACAGCGCGCAGCAACACCGGCATCGGCATGACCTCGCAGCGCACGCGCATGCGCATGATCGAGCGCCTGCGCGGCCAGGGAGTCCGGGACGAGACGGTGCTGGCGGCGATGGGGCAGATGCCGCGGCATATTTTCGTGGACGAGGCGCTCGCCAGCCGCGCCTACGAGGACCTGTCGTTGCCGCTCGGGTTCGCGCAGACGATCTCGAGCCCGCATACGGTGGCGCGCATGACCGAGCTGGCGCGCAACGGCCGGCAGCTCGACAAAGTGCTCGAAATCGGCACCGGCTGCGGCTACCAGACGGCGATACTGGCGCGGATCGCGCGGCAGGTCTACTCGATGGAGCGCATCGCCGCGCTGATCAGAAAGGCGCGCATGCATCTGCGCGCGGCGGGTGTGTCCAACGTCCACCTGCGGCACGGCGACGGGCACGTCGGCATGCCCGAAGTCGCGCCTTTCGATGTGATCGTGATGACGGCGGCGGCGGCAAAAGCGCCGCCAGCGCTGCTCGATCAGCTGAACGTCGGTGGTAGAATGATTTTGCCGGTCGAGGGCAAGAGCGGGCAACATCTCTACGTGATCGAACGCACCGACAAGGGAATGGTCGAACGGCGCATGGACCCGGTCATATTCGTGCCTTTGTTGCCGGGCGTCGGCTAGGCGAACGCCCGTTCCGAGTTCAATGTTCCGAGTTCCGAGTTCCGAGTTCAATGTTCCACGTTCCAGGTTCAAGGTTCAAAACCGGAACCCTCGAATCAAAATCCGCTCCAACCTTGCTTGAATCTTGAACCGAGATGCTCCGACCCTTCCTGAGAACCGGCCTGGCGTGCATCGCTACTGCGTTGACGGCGGGGTGTATCGCCGAACGCGGCGCTCCGGTCCTGGACCGCACGGTTCAGACCCGGCCCGCGCCGGCCAAGCCCACCACCAGCATAGTCACAGCGCCTGCGCCGAAGCCGGGGCAGGCGCGCCCCGAGTTCTATACCATCAGGAAAAGCGACACCCTCTACAGCATCGCGCTTGATCAGGGGCTCGATTACCGCGATCTTGCGCAGTGGAATGGCATCACCGGCGCCGCTGTCATCAGTGTCGGCCAGACCCTGCGTCTCACTGCGCCGGCGGCTACCGCCACAACAGCGCCTCTCCAGGCCGCCCCCGGCGTCCAGGCGCGGCCGTTGGGCGAGGCGCCGATGGTCTCCGGCACCGCTGTTGCGCCGCCTGTCGCCACTGCGCCACAGGTCGCTACCGTGTCGCCGCCTGCCGCCACGACGTCGCCGTCCGTTGGCGCCGGCGCCGCCACTGGCACCGCCGTGAGCCAGCCCAGAGCGGTGCGGGCGCCGTATTCGGATCAGACCTATGCCCAGCTGTCCGGAGCCAGGCTGGACCCGGCGCCGAAACCCGATCCCCAGCCGGCTACGGGGGACGGCGACGACGCTGTCAACTGGGGCTGGCCATCGAGCGGCAGGATAATCAATTCTTTCAACGAAACCGCCACTCTTAAAGGTATCGGCATTGCCGGCAAGCTCGGGCAGCCCGTGGTGGCGAGCGCGGCGGGCCGGGTAATCTTCAGCGGCATGGGCATCCGCGGCTTCGGCAAGCTGATCGTGATCAAGCACAACAACACCTTCCTCAGCGTCTACGGGCACAACAACGAGTTGCTGGTGAAGGAGGGACAGAACGTCGCCAAGGGCCAGCGCATCGCCGAGATGGGCTCAACCGACACCGACCAGGTGAAGCTCCATTTCGAGATCCGCCGCCTTGGCAAGCCGGTGGACCCGGTCAGGCTGCTGCCGCCCGCCTGAGCGGCAGTTCCAAGTTCAATGTTCCAAGTTCCATGTTCAAAATCGCGAGCGAAAGCTCGCGCTGACAACCTTGAACCTTGAACCTTGAACTTTGAACTTGGAACAGGAAACCGGGCTCAAGCGCTGAATTGCCGTACGTGGCGTTGCAGCTCATGCAGCCGCGAGGCGCCGGTTTCCGTCCCATAGCGCAAGGCGACATACAGCCTGGTGATGGCGGCCACTATCGGCGTGAGATCGGGGCGCAACCGTTCCAGCCTGCGCGCGTAATCCGCCGGCCCCTCCGCGGGGTCGCGTGGCATTCCCTTGCGGCGCAGCTTGTCGCAGAACCTGCGGTATGCGACTGTCACCGGATCGCGGGCTTGCGATCGGACCTGTCGCAGCACGAGCAGAGTGAGGATGCCGATGATGATCCCCGATACGACCAACAGAACCGCCGCGAGCTTCTGCCAGGTGGCGTTGTCCATGCCGAGGCTCGACAGCAGCCAACGCTGGCGCTCGGGGGTGTAACCCAGTACCCACTGGTTCCAGGCGTTGGCCATGTAATCCCAAGTGAGCAGCAGCTGGCGCAGCGCTTCAAAGTCGCCACGCACCATCAGCGGCAGCGGGTCGGTACTGGGCACGGCAGCGGAGATGCCTCGTTCCACGCGCGCCGGGGAGACCGCCGAGGTCGGGTCGACGCGGACCCAGCCGCGGCCCTCGAGCCACACCTCGGTCCAGGCGTGCGCATCGGCCTGGCGCACGATGAGGTAATTCCCCAGCTGGTTGATCTCCCCGCCCTGGTAGCCGGTCACGATGCGGGTGGGTATCCCGGCCGCCCGCATCACCACCGCGAACGCGGACGCGTAGTGCTCGCAGAAGCCGCTGCGAGTGGAAAACAGGAAATCGTCCACCGGATGTTCGCCGAGCAGCGGCGGCTCCAGCGTGTAGTAGAAGTTCTGGTTGCGGAACAGGCCCAGCATCTCGTTGACGATGGCGCCGCTATCGGCGTGCTGCCGGCGCAGCGAGCGTCCCAGTTCCAGCGCGCGCGGGTTGGTGCCCGCAGGCAACTGCAGCGCGCGGTGCATGGAATAGCGGTTCTCGACCTGGCCGAACCCGGCATTGAGGTACGACGTCATTTCGTAACGCAGGCGGGTATTCACCGGCTCGATCGAATGGAGCTGGTAGTCGATGCTGACGACGGCGCGCGGCGGGACGCGGGCGGGGAGGTCAAGCGCGAACAGCCAGCGCTTGCTGTGCGGCTCGAGAGTGATTTCGTACGACACCGGATCGCCGGTGGCCTCGATGGTCCGCGCCGAGTAAAAGAACAGCGGCGAAGACCAGGTGCGGCCGTCGAAGTCCCACATCACGGGGCCGCGCCAGTAGAGATCCTTCGGGCGCGGCCTGGCGGAGTCGAAGCGCACCCGGAACGCGACCGCGTCCACCAGGGTGAGGCTGGAGAGGCTGCCGGGTGTCATGGTGTCCGACAGGCCGCTGAAGCCGGAGAAAGCGTCGCGCGGCAATCCCCACAACGGCCCGGGCACCCGGGGAAACAGCAGGAACAGCACCAGCATCAGCGGCACCGCCTGCCCCAGCAGCACCCCCGCGGCGCGCAGCTGGACGCGGAACGGCGGTTCGGACTGCGCGTAGTTGAGAGCGATCATGCTGGCCGTGATGACCAGCGTGCAGACCAGCATGTAGAGCCCCGTGGCGATGGTCTGGGAGTAGAGAAAGTTGGTGATGACGAGGAAATAGCCGAGGAAGATGAGCAGCATCCCATCGCGCAGCGTGCGGGTCTCGAGCAATTTGAGTCCCAACATGATCACCAGCAGCGCCACTCCGGCTTCGCGCCCGAAGAGGGTGTGGTAGCCGATGAATACGCCGCTGGTCGCGGCCACCGCGACCAGGAACAGCAGCCAGCGGTTCGGCAGCGCGAGGCGGGCGTAGCCGAGGTAGGCGCGCCACGCGATGAGCATGGCTGCCAGCGCCATCACCCACCACGGCAGGTAGGCGGCGTGCGGTGCGGCTACCATCGACAGCGACAGCAGCAGGCACAGCACGTGGCGCCAGGCGAGGGGCTGCTTCGAGTCAGTCATTTCAGGAAATCGGAAATCGTGAATGGTGAATGGTGAATGGAAAGTGCCGGTCCATCAGGGATTCAGTCCATTCACTATTCACTATTCACTATTCACTATTCACTATTCACTATTCACTATTCACTATTCACGCCTTTGTTGTCTTGTCCGCTTCAAAGAGTGCCAGCGCCTCGAGGCAGCGGTCGCGTTGCGCTGTTCCCGCCGCCATCTCCACGATTGACCCCGGCAGGCGCAGGCCGTAGGTCTGTCCTGCGGACTGCGCGTCGAGCACCCAGCGCGCGAGATGGGACAGTCGTTCTTCCACCCCCATCTGCGGCGGCAGTTGCGCCCAGTCGAGCCACAGCTCGGTTTCCGCCTGCCCGCTGAACTGCTTCGTCAGCAGGCCCCGGTCGCGGGCGGCGGCTTTCCACGCGACATGGCGGGGCGAGTCTCCCGCGTGATACTGGCGCAGGCCGGTAAAATCCTCCTGGCCACGACCGTGTTCGGCGCCGGCACCGCTGCTTGCCGCTGCGGGCGGCACCGGCAGCCCGGGGAAAGCCGGCCTCGGATAAACAATGCAATGCATGGTCAGCTCGAGATACGCCCATGCGTAGTAGAGACCCAGCGGAAAGCGGGTGAAGAGGGTGAGCCGGCCCGGTCGCAGGATGCCGCGCCGTGACGCCGTGACGCCGATCTCCGCCGGCGTGACTGTCCGCGCCATCACGTCGATGAAGTTCGCGTGCTTCCTGTCCCAGGTGAGGCCGATGGCGTAGCGGTCGGCGCTGCCGCTGTTCTCGAGGTGAACCGTGAAGCGGGCGGTGTCGCCGGCAAATACCGGCAGGGCGCGGCCGGCGGTCACCCGCAAATGCGCCAGGTTGCGGAAGGTATGGATCATGGCGTTCGCCGCGAGCGCGCCCAGCAGGAAGGTGAGCACGAATCCCAGGCCCAGCGAGTAGTTAATGGAGCTCAGGAGCATCACCAGCAACGCCACGGCAAACAGCAAGCCGTGGCGCGTCGGCAGGATGAAAACCCGCCGCTGGCTCAGTACGACCGCACCGGCTTCCGGCCCGCGCGGCCGGAACAGCCAGTTGTACAGGTGGCTCTTGAGGGCGGCGTACATACGCTGTTCCAAGTTCCAGGTTCAAAGTTCAAAGTTCAAAGTTCAACATCAACCTGGAACCTGGAACCTGGAACCTGGAACCTGGAACATTGAACTCTTATGGTATGGCGACTTGCTTGATGAGTTGCGCGGCGATATCGGCGCCGTTGGCGCGGGTGACTT
>CAZCGD010000640.1:0-2911 GCA_964498105.1 uncultured Streptomycetaceae bacterium | reverse complement strand
GCAAGAAAGCGCTGGCGCAAGCCTTCAAGCAGCTTGCCAAGGACAAGCTGCTGCGCGTCGCAGTCCTCTCCGGCGCCGGCGATAAGTCTTTCATTGCCGGCGCTGATCTCGCCGAGATGAAGGGCCTCTCGCCGAAAGGGGCAAGGAAGGAACATACCTGGACCCACCGCGCCTGCAAATCCATCCGCGCCCTTCCCGTTCCGGTTATCGCGCGCATCAACGGCTACTGCTTTGGAGCCGGGATGGAGCTGGCCGCGGCCTGCGACATGCGCATCGGGGTCACCACCGCTAAATTCGGCATGCCTGAAGTGCGCTTCGGCATACCCTCGGGCATGGAAGCGTGCCTGCTGCCGCAGTTGATCGGCTGGGGCAAGACCCGGGAACTCGTCTATACCGGGGACCATATGGACGCAGTGGAGGCTCATCGGTGCGGTTTTCTTGAAAAGCGGGTCGAGCCCGCGGGACTCGACTCCGGCGTCGAGCAATGGGTTTCCTCGATACTCGCAGCCGGCCCGCGCGCCATCCGCCTGCAGAAGAAGCTGGTGCGCGACTGGGAGCGCATGACCATCGCGCAGGCCGTGCAGGCCGGGATCAAGGCCTGCGTCGAGGCCCGCCGCACCGATGAGCCGAAGCGGCTCATGGCCGCCTTTCTTGCCCGTAAGAAAGGCGGAAAAGCGTGACGTGGTGAATCGTGACATGGTAGTGCGTGACATGATGAGGCGTGACATGGAAACTCGTGACCGGCCTTGCTTCTCGACGACGCATTATCATGTCACGCCGCACCACGTCACGCTGTTTCACGTCACGTAGCATCACGTCACGCTTTCAATGTACTTACTGGAGCACGACGCCAAAGAACTCCTCGCCGCGCACGGCATCCCGGTGCCGGCGGGCCGTCTCATCAGCCGCGATGCAACCCTGGACCTTCGCGCGCTGCCCCCGGGCCCGTGGATCGTCAAGGGCCAGATCGCAGCCGGTGGGCGCGGCAAGGCGGGGATTATCAAGCGCGCGGAGACGCTGCGGGACGTCACCGATCATCTCGATTCCATCCTGGGGGCAACGGTAAAGGGGCACACGATCGAGGCGGTGCGCGTCGAGCAGCAGGTCAAGGCAGCGCGGGAAATCTACATCGGCTTCCTGCTCGACGCAGGCAGGGGCGGGGTTCGCGCCATCCTGTCGGCCCGTGGCGGCATGGACATCGAACAGGTGCCGCACGACCAGATTCACACGGAGCTGGTCGGCCCGGAAGTTCAGGCCCTCTCCGCTTGCGTTGACCGCCTGGCGGCCAAACTACCACCGGAGGTCTCAGCCGCCGCGCGCGAGGCGGGCCGCTTGTTGGCGCGCGCGTTCTTCGACCTCGAAGCGATGCTGGTCGAGATCAACCCCCTGTTCGTGCTGGAGGACGGCCGCTGGGTCGCCGGCGACGCCAGGATCGTCACCGACGACAACGCCCTGCCGCGTCAGGCGGAGCTGGAGACCCTGGTCAGGGCGCGCGCCGCCGCCTATCCCGACGTCGCCCGCAAGCATCAGCACGGGTTTGACTACGTCGAGGTGGACCCCGACGGGGAAATCGGCCTGCTCACCACTGGCGCCGGACTGTCCATGATGCTGATCGACGAGCTGCGCGCGGTGGGGCTCAAGCCCTTCAACTTCCTCGACATCCGCACCGGCGGCCTGCGCAGCGAAACCACCCGGCTCACCCAGGTGCTGCAGTGGATCGGGCGCGGGAAGAAGGTGAAGGTGCTGCTGGTCAACATCTTCGCCGGCATCACCGATCTCGGCGAATTCTCGCAGCTGCTCGTCAAGGCGCTGGGCGCAGCGGATCTTAGAGCGCCCGTGGTGGCGCGGCTCGTTGGCACCAACCTCTCGGCGGCCCGCGCCACGCTCGCAGCGGCGAAGATCGGGCTGCACACCGATCTCGACGCGGCGATCGCCGAAGTAAGAAAACATCTTTAACCACTAAGGACACGAAGGACACAAAGGAAAACAATAATGAAGGCGTACTTCTATTTGCTTAACCCTTCGTGTCCTTTGTGTCCTTTGTGGTTTAAGAATTTAAGTTCTCAATGAGCATTAATCCAAGGATCGATCGCAACACTCCGGTCATCGTCCAGGGCATCACCGGTCGTGCCGGTCAGATGCACAGCCGCCTGATGATGCAGTACGGCACCCGCATCGTCGGCGGCGTGTCGCCCGGCGCGAAAGTCAGCGAGGTCAACGGCGTGCCGGTCTTCGCCAATTGCGCCGAAGCGGTCGCGAACACCGGCGCCCGGGCGAGCGTGCTGCTGGTCGGCGCGATGCAGTTGCTGGATGCGATGCAGGAAGCGGTGGCCGCCGGCATCCGCTATCTCGTCACTCCTACCGAGGGCATGCCGGTGCACGACGCGCTGAAGGCATGGAAGCTGTGCCGGGACACTGACACGGTGTGGATCGGCGGCTCTACGCCGGGCATGGCTATCCCTGGCGAAGTGAAGCTGGGCTTTCTGCCGGACGATTCGCTCAGGCCCGGGCCGCTGGGGCTGATGTCAAAGTCCGGCACGCTGTCGTACGAAGCCGGCTACCGGCTCGCTCTGCGCGGCGTCGGCACATCGGTCTGGATCGGCGTCGGCGGCGACCCGGTGAAAGGCACCCGTTACGCCGACCTCGTGCCCTTCTATGATTCCGACGCGCAAACCAGGGCGCTGCTGATCATTGGTGAAATCGGCGGCAGCGAGGAAGAAGAATTTGCGCAAGCGTTGACTGCAGCCAGGTTCAGCAAGCCGGCGTTTGCCCTGATCGCCGGCCGCAGCGCGCCGGAAGGCGTCACCATGGGCCACGCCGGCGCGCTGGTCCACGGCAGCCACGGCACCTACGCCGCCAAGCGCGCCGCCCTCGAAGCCGCCGGCGTTACGGTGTTCGGCACGCTCAACGA
>CAZCGD010000639.1:0-7204 GCA_964498105.1 uncultured Streptomycetaceae bacterium | reverse complement strand
CGCTCTCCCGCTCTCCCGCCCTCACGTCTATTCTTCGCCCATCCTTCTTGCCTGACTGGCCATGACTGGTCCGCTCGCTGGCGTCAGAATCGTTGACCTCACCACGGTCGTGATGGGGCCGTTCGCGACCCAGATCCTCGCCGACATGGGCGCGGACGTCGTCAAGGTCGAGGCCCCGGAGGGTGACGTGCTGCGCAATATCGCGCCCATGAAGCATCCGGGCATGGGGCACATTTTTCTTCACCATAATCGCAACAAGCGCTCCATCGTGCTCGACCTCAAGCAGGCGGCGGGGCGCGCGGCGCTGCTGCGGCTCGCCCGCGACGCCGACGTCCTGATCTACAACGTGCGTCCGCAGGCGATGGCGCGCCTCAAGCTGGCGTACGAAGACGTGCAGGCTGCCAACCCGCGCATCATCTACGTCGGCGCCTATGGCTACGGGGAAGGGGGGCGCTACGCCGGGCAACCCGCCTACGACGACCTGATCCAGGGCATGGCGGGCCTGCCGTGGATGACGCACGCCGCCGGCGCGGACCGGCCACGCTACGTGCCGACTGCGATCTGCGACCGCATCACCGGGCTTGCCGCCGTCAACGCCGTCACCAGCGCGCTGTACTGCCGCGAACGGACCGGCAAGGGGCAGGCGGTCGAGGTGCCGATGTTCGAGACCCTCGCCCACATGGTGCTGGGAGATCACATGGGCGGGCGCACTTTCGAGCCGCAGATCAGCCCCGCCCGCTACGAGCGCATGCTGGCGCCGCACCGCGTACCGTATGCGACGCAGGACGGCTACGTGTGCGTGCTGATCTACAATGACAAGCAGTGGCGCACGTTCTTCGAACTGATCGGCCGCAAGGAGATGTTCGATGCGGACCCGCGCTTCTCCAGCCAGGAAGCGCGCTCCCGCAACATCGCCGAGGTCTACGCATTCGTCGCCGGGGAGATGGCTAACCGCACCACCGCGGAATGGCTGCGCGTGCTCAAGGAGTCCGACATTCCGGTGGCGCCGCTCAATTCGGTGGACGATATCATCGACGATCCGCATCTCGCCGAAAGCGGCTTCTTCAGAATGACCGAGCACCCGACGGAAGGCAGGCTGCGCATGATGCGTACGCCGCTCGCGTGGTCGGACGCGCCGCCGCATGCGCTGCGCCCGGCGCCGCGCCTGGGCGAGCACAGTGTCGAAATACTGCGCGAGGCGGGGTATGCCGACGCCGAGATCGAGGGGATGATCGCGCAAGGCGTCACGCGGACGCCCTCAAAGCCAGATTCAGCCGCCGATGAACGCCGATAGACGCCGATAAGATCAACACCCAGAAATGGATACCTGGTATGGACACGCAGACTGCCGGAACCAAGGCGCTTGTTTTTGATGTTTTTGGAACCGTGGTGGACTGGCACGGCTCGGTCGCGCGCGAGATGCGCGCGCTGGCGAAGGCCAGGGGACTGCGCGTCAACGCGGTGAAATTCGCCAAAGCGTGGCGCGCCGGCTATCGGCCGGCGATGGACCGCGTGCGGCGCGGCGAGGCGCCGTTCGAGAAGATCGACGTGATCCACCGGGCCATCCTCGAAGACGTGCTGAAGCAGTTCAAGGTCGCGACGCTCTCCGAGGAGGAGAAGGCGCACCTCAACCTGGTGTGGCACCGCCTCAAGCCGTGGCCAGATTCGGTGCGCGGATTGAAGCGGCTCAAATCGAAGTTGATCATCGCCACGCTCTCCAACGGCAACACCGGGCTGCTCGTAAACATGGCGAAGCACGGCGGGCTGCCGTGGGACTGCATTTTTTCCTCGGATACCTTCAACCATTTCAAGCCCGATCCCGAGATGTACCTCGGCGCGGCGGACCGGCTGAACCTGAAGCCGGAGGAGGTCATGATGGTCGCCGCTCACAAGGCCGATTTGCGCGCCGCAGC
This sequence comes from uncultured Streptomycetaceae bacterium, assembly GCA_964498105.1. Classification (GTDB taxonomy): domain Bacteria; phylum Pseudomonadota; class Gammaproteobacteria; order Burkholderiales; family SG8-41; genus SG8-41. Next base: position 5,291 of record CAZCGD010000639.1, on the reverse strand, counting down.
GCAGTGCAGTCTGAAGACCGCTTTCGTGAAGCGCCCGCTCGAGCACGGCCGCGGCGGCACGCCCGACCTCGCCTCCGAGCCGGAATTCACGATCAACGCCGAGAGCTTCCTCGACCTCGCCGATCAGCTTGGCTGCTAGGAAGCTGATCCGCCAAGAAAAACAAAGCGGAGCCACGAAGGACACAAAGGACACGAAGGAATAAACGAATAAGGATTTCCGTTTGCCCTCATCCCTCATCCCTCATCCCCTCATCCCCTCATCCCCTCATCCCCTCATCCCCTCATCCCCTCATCTCTCATCCCCTCATCCGAAAATCCGATTTCCTACCGCCAGACTACACGTTGACTGTCATTCGACGCGGGAATAACATATTTGAACGCGGGGATATCGCAGGCTCCCCGTTCTTCCAGACGCGACGGGCGTCCAAGTTCTGCTTCTGAACAGTATTGCAAGGAGTCAGAAGCCATGGACGTATCCATTACCGTATCTTCCCTGAAGTCCGCATTGGCGGGCACACAACCGCCACTGCTTATTGACGTTCGCCGAACGCCCGCGTTTCGCGCGGCGCCCGACATGGCGTCAGGCGCGCTGCGGCGCGATCCGGCTGCTGTCGCGTCGTGGGCCAAAGAGCTGCCTCGCGCCAGCAGCGTGGTGGTGTACTGCGTGCACGGCCACGAGGTCAGCCAGAATGCGGCGAAAGCCCTGCGGGACGTGGGGTTCGCAGCGCGTTTCCTGGAAGGCGGACTCGATGAGGGCTGGAAGGCCGGCGGCGGCGACGTCATCGGCAAGCCGAAGGAAGGCTCCACGCGCTGGGTCACGCGCGAGCGGCCGAAGATCGACCGCATCGCCTGCCCGTGGTTGATCGCGCGCTTCGTGGATTCGGAGGCGGAGTTCCTCTACGTGCCGAACCAGGAAGTGCTGCGCACGGCGAAAGAGAAGGAGGCGGTACCCTACGACGTCCCGGACGTGCGCTTCTCGCACGACGGCGAACTGTGCAGCTTCGACGCTTTCCTCAAGACCTACCGGCTGACGGGCGACCCCGCCTTGACTCGACTCGCGATCATCGTGCGCGGCGCAGACACCGCGCATCTCGAGCTGGCGCCGCAAGCAGCGGGGTTGCTTGCCGTCTCGCTGGGCTTGTCACGGAATTTCAAGGACGACCACGAGATGCTCAAGCACGGGATGGTGATGTACGACGCGCTCTATGCTTGGTGCAGGGACGGGCAGGACGAGTCCCATACGTGGAACCTTGCTGCATACAAGTGAAAAACCAAACCGGACGTTGGCAGGACGATGCGAAGAACGCGACCGGGAATCCAGTTGCCGCCCGCACGAGAATGATACTGGAACCATGACTGTGAATGCGCGTTGCCGCGTGGCGATTCTGTACCCGGGAAATCGCGAGGCGCGACAAATAGCGACGCCCGAGAAAAGCCGCTTTTTAAAGGTGTTCGACGCATTGGCGGCACTGGGGGCGCACGCGGAACCTGCCGTCTATCATGACGATTTTTGTGATGGAGTTCTTCAACAACTCATGAAGGTCGACGGCGTACTGGTGTGGGTGAATCCCATTGAGGGTGAGCGTGACCGGTCCGTGCTTGATGCGATGCTTCGCGAGATCGCTGCAGCAGGGGTTTTTGTCAGCGCACACCCGGATATCATTCTGAAACTGGGAACAAAGGAGGTGTTGTATCGAACGCGCGATATCGGGTGGGGGTGCGACACGCACTTGTACCGCAGCATGGATCAGTTGCGACGGGAACTGCCTTCGCGACTGGCTGCGGGAGAAGCTCGCGTCCTGAAGCAATACCGTGGCAATGGCGGGAACGGTGTATGGAGGGTCGAGTCAGCGGTTCGTGCAGCTGTCGATGCGGGCGGCGGTAGCGCGACACTGCCTTCGGAAGAATCGCTGATCCATGCTCGGCACGCGAAACGGGGATGCGTCGAAGAAACGATGCGGCTGGGCGAATTTCTTAAACGCTGCGAGCCGTATTTTGTCGGCGATGGCAGGATGATCGATCAAGCCTACCAAACGCGGTTGCCTGAAGGCATGATCCGGTGTTACCTCGTGCACGATAAGGTGGCCGGCTTCGGGCACCAGGCCATCAATGCGCTTTATCCCCCGGCACCAGGTGCGCCGCCCGGTTCAGCGCCCCAACCCAGTCCACGCTTCTACCACCCTCCCGCCAAGACGGAGTTTCAGTCGCTCAAGCGTCAATTGGAACAAGAGTGGGTGCCGTCAATGCAGCGGCTACTCGGCATCGATACGGTGCGGCTGCCGGTTCTTTGGGATTGCGATTTCCTGCTGGGACCCAAGAGCGATGCTGGTGAAGACACTTATGTGCTTTGCGAAATAAACGTCAGCAGCGTGTCGCCGTTCCCCGACTCCGCGGTGGAGTTGGTCGCGCAGGCCACGTTTGCAAGGGCGCAAGCGCAGCGAATTCGTGGCGATGGGTAAAGCCGCTCAGGGGCGGGTCGTTCTGAGTGCTGCTGACTTACTCCCACCGCGAGACGGCTAAGACCCCGGCTGCGCCAGATCGGATTTGCCGTACGGTAAAGACCAGTTGGCATCGTCCGGAATCCGCGGCATCGTGGCCTCCCACGCCGCGTAACGCGCGCGCATTGCGCCGAGTTGCCCGGAATCGCGCTTGCCCTGGTTCGCGCGTTCCCGCGAATCGGTGGCCAGATCGAACAGGAATTCATCGCCTTCGATGCAGAGGTACTTCCAGTTCCGTGCGCGCAGCGCCTTCTGTCCCCGGTATTTCATGCGCCAGTACAGTTCGCGCTCGACCAGTCGATCCGGATGCTCCAGTACCGAAAGCAGGCTCAGGCCGTCCAGCGGGAAGTCCGGGTGCGCGTGCACGCCAGCCATTTCGAAAAAAGTCGCCACCCAGTCCATCGTGATCGCAAGCTGCGCGGTCACTCCTTTACGCTTCACGCGCGCGGGCCAGCGCACCACGTAGGGCACGCGGATTCCGCCCTCGAGCAGATCCATCTTCTTCCCGACCAGGGGCCAGGTATCGGAGAAGCGCTCGCCGCCGTTATCGCTCGTGAATACGACGAGCGTGTTTTCGTCGGCCCCGGCGGCCTTCAGCGCATCGAGAATCCGCCCGATGCCCTCATCCATGTGGCGGATCATCGTGAGATAGGTCGCGACCGATCCGCCGTCGGTATGCACGATCCGATCGATGCGCCGCGCCTCGGCTTCGTCGGCGCGCGTCTCCCAGGGCCAATGCGGCGCGGTGTAGTGCACTGAGAGCAGAAACGGCGCTTTCGCGCCACGCTGGCGGCCGATAAATTCCACCGCGCCGTCGGAAATCAGGTCGGTGAGGTAGCCGGTGCGCTCGCGCTCCTGCTCGCCGGAATACAGATCGTGTGTGCCGGAGCTGTCGCGGTGCGTGAAGTAATCGACGCCGCCGCTCATCGGACCGAAAAACTCCGCGTACCCGCTCTTGAGCGGACTGAAGTGCGGGAGAAAACCGAGGTGCCATTTGCCGAAGAGGGCGGTGAGATACCCCGCATTCCGCAGGATCGAGGGCAGGGTCGGGTGCGAAGGCGGCAGCCCAAGCAAAGGATGGCCCCGGTGGCGGCTCGCAATGGGCTCGTCGTTTCCCGCCCGCAATCGATACTGAAACCGGCCGGTCATCAGCGCGAAGCGGGTCGGCGAGCAGACCGGCGCATTCGAATAGCCGTCGGTGAAGAGCAGCCCTTCCGCCGCCATGCGGTCGATGGCCGGCGAGCAGGATGGACTCGAGTGGCCGCCGTAACAGCCCAGATCGGCGTACCCGAGATCGTCGGCGAGGATGAAAACGAGATTCGGCCGCGCCTGCTTCATAGATCAATCCGCCTTGATACCGGCATCGCGGACTACCTTTGTCCACCTCTGCAGCTCGCTGCGGATTTTTACACTGAACTCCTCCGGCCCCATGCTGGTCGGCTCCATCCCTTGCGATGCAATACGTTCCTTCAGCTCCGGAGTCGCGAGAACCTTTCCGATCTCGACATGCAAGCGCGCGATCACGGCTGTGGGCGTCCCGGTCGGGGCAACGACACCCAGCCAGCCGAGGTTTCCGATCCTGGAGTAGCCCGATTCGACCAACGTTGGAACCTCCGGGTAGGACGGGAGGCGTTGCAACGCCGACGTCGCGAGCGGGCGCAGTTTCCCTGAAGTGATATGCGCCGAAAGCGCCCCAATGGCACCAATCATCATGTCGACATCGCCGGTCAGCATCGCGATAGCGCCCGCGGGGGCGCCTTTATACGGGATGTGAACGATGTCCACGCCCGCCTCCCGCTTGAATAACTCGCCGGCAAGATGGGCGGGCGTACCGTTCCCTCCAGAAGAGAATTTGAGTACCCCGGGTTTTGCCTTCGCCGCGGCGACCAGGCCGGCGACCGACCTCGCGGGCGAGCCCGCGGGGACAACGAGGAGGTGGTATTCCCATACCATGAGGCTGACCGGAGCCAGATCCTTTTCCGTGTCATAGGGCATTTTTGCGATCAGGGCGGGACTCGCGATGGCCGGCAATGAAAGGATGCCGAGCGTGTACCCGTCGGGCGGCGATTTGGCGACGGCACTGAGCCCGATGGTGTTGCTTGCGCCCGGACGGTTTTCGACAACAACGGTCTGGCCGAAAATGCCCCCGAGCTTCTCACCGATCATCCGCGCGATCACGTCGGGAGGAGAACCAGGCGGCGTTGAGGCGATGATCTTGATCAGCCGCGTTGGATAGGAACTGCTTTGTTGTGCGTGTGCTGCGAACGGCGCAAGGCTGAAAAGCGCAGCGATAATCAAGCCAAGAATTCGAACATTCATTTGCGTCCCTTTTATCGAGCATCCACAAAATGCTTGACGATGCTCGATCCCTCACCCCTTCCCCCTCTCCCGAGCGGAGAGAGGGAAGGGATGGTGGTAAATTGTTCGTCAACCATTTACCGAATGTTCAATAAGTGTCGAGCCTACTTCAATAGAGTGACAAATTAGTTCACAGTTGACGAATGAGTTAACACGTCAGACGGTCGCTTTTCGCAGTGTGCTTGGCGGTTCAATTTTGTTCCTGATTTCTTGGCGTTCTTGGCGGTTCGATTTTTGTTCTTATCGGCGTCGATCGGCGTTCATCGGCGGCTAAATAAAGCCGTGGGTCGTGAGTCGTGATGCGACTTGCTCTTCTTCTTATCCGCGTTTATCTGCGGTTCCATTCTTGTTACCCGTCAATTGATGGTGGCGCTGCTGCTGGTCGGTCAGCTTCCTCTCCAGAAGCGCGTCCCGGATCCTTTGCTCGACGTTTTC
>CAZCGD010000638.1:0-5344 GCA_964498105.1 uncultured Streptomycetaceae bacterium | reverse complement strand
CGCCGCCGGCTCCTTGACCGGGACTACGTTGCTGCGCGTGTTCCAGCTTAGCAAGTCCGGACGCAGCGTCGAGACGACGAACAGAACCGCGAGACAGATCGTCGCGGTCTGGGCAAAGATGAGCCAGAGTCTGCGCATGCGAGTAAGTGCCGTTGCCGGTGCAAGTGATTGCCTGGTTGAGCGCGGCGGCATCCGCTTGTTGCGATGCGGCCGGAGCCTGCCCTGGCCTTTATCAGGCCGCTCCCCGTTGTGCTGCGCATGATACCAAATCGGGACCAGGGCCGATTCCGGAAAAACGCCGCAACACCTTGATAGGGATATGTTTTCTCATATTTTGCTTAAGTTTTCCGGGGCCTTTGTGTAGAATGGCGGCTTTGCGCGGACGGGAAGAATCATATGGCAGACAAGGAGTTGGATCAGGGGAAGCGGCGTTTTCTGCTCGGCGCCACCGGCATAGCGGGCGGCATCGCTACCGCGGCCACCGCCGTGCCGTTCGTTGTCAGCATGCTGCCATCGGAGCGCGCCAAGGCGGCGGGCGCCCCGGTGGAGGCGGACATCAGCAATCTCGCGCCCGGCGAGAAGATCACCGTGGAATGGCGCGGGCAGCCGGTGTGGATCGTGCGGCGCACGCCGGAGATGCTCGACTCGATCAAGGGCAGCGCGGACCAGGTCGCCGACCCCAGGAGCGAGCGCAAACCCGGCGAGCTGACGCCCGCCTACGCGCGCAACGAATTTCGCTCGATCAAGCCCGAGGTGTTCGTTGCCGTCGGCATCTGCTCCCACCTCGGCTGCTCGCCGCAGGACAAGTTCAAGTCCGGGGCCGAAGCATTCGAGAACAACTGGAAGGGAGGCTTCTACTGTCCGTGCCACGGCTCACTGTTCGATCTCGCCGGCCGCGTCTACAAGAACAAGCCCGCGCCGGACAATCTCAAGGTGCCGCCGTACAAGTTCCTCTCCGACACCCGGATCCTGATCGGCGAAGACGGCAAGGGGGCGTAGCCGATGGCAGCCGCGGACAAGCAGCCGGTCGTCGTCTCCGACGCCGGCCCGTTGAACGGAGTGCTGAGCAGCCTGCTCACCTGGGTCGACCGGCGTTTCCCGATGATGACGCTGTGGCGCGACCACATGTCGGAGTACTACGCGCCGAAAAACTTCAATTTCTGGTACTACTTCGGCTCGCTCGCAATGGTGGTGCTGGTGCTGCAGATCGTGACGGGGATCTTTCTCACGATGCACTACAAGCCGGACGCGGCGAGCGCCTTCGCCTCGGTCGAGTACATCATGCGCGACGTGCCGGGCGGCTGGCTGATCCGCTACCTGCATTCGACCGGCGCCTCCGCGTTCTTCATCGTCGTCTACCTCCACATGTTCCGCGGGCTGCTGTACGGGTCGTACCGCCAGCCGCGCGAGCTGATCTGGATCTTTGGCATGCTGATTTACCTGTGCCTGATGGCGGAGGCGTTCTTCGGCTACCTGCTGCCGTGGGGGCAGATGTCGTACTGGGGCGCGCAGGTGATCGTGAACCTGTTCGACGCGCTGCCGGTGATCGGGCCCGATCTTTCGACCTGGATCCGCGGCGATTACGTGGTGTCGGACGCGACGCTGAACCGCTTCTTCGCGTTTCACGTGATCGCGATCCCGCTGGTGCTGCTGGGGCTGGTCGCCGCGCACATCATGGCGCTGCACGAAGTGGGCTCCAACAATCCCGACGGCGTCGAGATCAAGAACCAGCTCGACCCGAAGACCGGGCATCCCCTCGACGGCATCCCGTTTCATCCGTATTACACCATCGGCAAGGACCTGTTCGGGATGATGGTGTTCCTGGTCGTGTTCGCGCTCATTCTCTTCTTCATGCCGGAGCTGGGCGGCTATTTCCTCGAGTACAACAACTTCATCCCGGCCGACCCGCTGAAGACGCCGCCGCACATTGCGCCGGTGTGGTACTTCACGCCGTACTACTCCATCCTGCGCGCGGTCACCGAGGACTTCATGTGGGTGCTCGCGCTGATGTTGATCGCCTACGCGGTGCTGGTGATCCGCACCGCCCGCAAGGCGGCGGTGAGGGTCGCCACGGCGGCGGTCAGCGTCGTGCTGCTGGCCGGCTTCTTCGCCTTCGAACCCAAGGTATGGGGCGTGGTGCTGATGGGCGCGGCGACGCTGATCTTCTTCCTCCTGCCATGGCTCGACCAGAGCCCGGTCAAGTCCATCCGCTACAAGGGCGTGCTGTGCAAGACCGCGCTGGCGATTTTCGTGATCACGTTTCTGATCCTCGGCTACCTGGGGACCCTGTCCGTGACCGAAGGGCGCACCCTGGTGGCGCAGGTTTTTACGCTGGTCTATTTCGCGTTCTTTCTGCTGATGCCGTGGTACACCCGGATGGATAAAACAAAGCCCGAGCCCGCGCGGGTGACGGTATGAGGAGCGCCGCTGTGAGACTGGCAACACTGCTGGCCTGCGTGCTGCTGGCGCTGCCGCTGGCGGCGCCAGCGTCGGAGGGCGTCAAGCTCGACCGGCTGCCCGCAGACGTCAGCCCGAACGGCCTGGCCTCGCTGCAGCGCGGCGCGCAGGTGTTCGTCAACTACTGCATGGGCTGCCACAGCGCGAACTACATGCGCTACAACCGGCTGACGGACCTCGGGCTCACCGAGCCCCAGATCCTGGACAACCTGGTGTTTACCGGGGTCAAGGTTGGCGACCTGATGAAGACGGCCATGGATCCGAAGGACTCCAAGGAATGGTTCGGGACGCCGGCGCCGGACCTGACCGTGATCGCGCGCGCCCGCGCTTCAAGCGACGGCAGCGGCGCGGACTGGCTCTACAGCTACCTGCGCGGCTTCTACCGCGACCCGTCGCGTCCCAACGGCTGGAACAACACGGTGTTCCCCAACGTCGGCATGCCGCACGTGCTGTGGCAGTTGCAGGGGGAGCAGGTGCTGAAGACCGAGGCGCAGACGATCCCCGCCGGCAGGCAGGGGGATGTAAAAATGCGCGAGGTGCAGAAGCTGGTGCTGAGCAGGCCCGGCGCGATGAAGCCCGCCGAGTACGACCGCACGGTGGCCGATCTCGTGAACTATCTGTCTTATATGAGCGAGCCCATCCGGTCGTTCCGCGTCCAGCTCGGCATCTACGTGCTGCTGTTTCTTGGCGTGCTGCTGGTGCTCTCCTACCTGATCAAAAACGAGTACTGGAAAGACGTGCATTAATGGGCGCTAAGCGGTGGCGGGACCACAGCCACCCGCCGCCCAGTTGCCTCTCCCCAACAGTCACCACCACCGTTCCCACTTACCGCCCATATGATGACTCTCTATTCAGGCACCACCTGCCCATTCAGCCAGCGCTGCCGCATCGTGCTCTACGAAAAAGGCATGGATTTCCAGATCGTGGATGTGGACCTCTTCAACAAGCCGGAAGACCTGGCGGTGATGAATCCCTACAACCAGGTGCCGGTGCTGATCGAGCGCGACTTGATCCTCTACGAGTCCAACATCATCAACGAGTACATCGACGACCGCTTCCCGCACCCGCAGCTGATGCCCGCCGACCCGGTGATGCGGGCGCGGGCGCGCCTGTTCCTGTTTCGTTTCGAGCGCGAGCTGTTCAGCAACATCGAGGCGATCGAGAAAGGCACGCAGAAGCAGGCGGACAAGGGGCGCGCCATCATCCGCGACAACCTGACCCAGATCGCGCCGGTGTTCGCCAAACAGAAGCACATGCTGGGCGAGGACTTCACCATGCTCGACGTGGCGATCGCGCCGCTCTTGTGGCGGCTCGACCATTACGGCATCTCGCTGCCCAAGGTCGCCGCGCCGCTCATGAAGTACGCCGAGCGCCTGTTCAGCCGGCCGGCCTACATCGACGCGCTCACCGCTTCCGAGAAGGTGATGCGGAAGTAGCCATGGCGGAGCGCTCGACCAAGCCCTACCTCATCCGCGCCATCCACGAGTGGTGCTCGGACAGCGGCTTCACGCCGTACCTCTCGGTGCAGGTCGATGCCCATACCCGGGTGCCGGCGGAGCACGTGAAGAACGGCGAGATCGTGTTGAACGTCGCCCACGACGCCACCCATCGGCTGACCATCGGCAACGAGGTGATCCAGTTCACGGCGCGCTTTGGCGGCGTGTCGCGTGAATGCTCGGTGCCGATCGAGGCCGTGAGCGGCATCTTCGCCCGGGAGAACGGCCAGGGCATGTTTTTCCCGCGCGCGGCCGCGGCCGGCGCGGCGACCGGCCCGACCACCCCGGAAACCACTCCGCCCGCATCGCCCACGAACGGCGGCCGGCCCAAATTGCAAGTTATCAAGTAGCGCGTCGAGGGGCGGAAGAGGGGCCCCGAACGTTCTTTGTTCGGGGATCTGACCCCCGGCGGCGCGCAAGCGGCCGACGCAATGGATTCGGATACTTGCCACATTGCTGTCAGAGGCCGCCGGTGACCTGTCGCCGCTTTCTTCATTCCTTTTCGTCACTGAATCAAGGCTGTAACGGGGACGGCGGGTCACGCTGCAGGCCACCGCAACTTTTTCCTCGCGCATCTTTACACCGTGCTGGTCGCGGTGGAGAATAACTTCGCGCTTTCCACCCAGATTCGTAACCAACCGGCGGCGTGACGCCGCGCGGGGGTTGCGTAAGTTCAGCAATTCAATAACCGGAGGACATCCATGCTTTCCCCCAAGGAACTGAAACAATTGGCGCCCGCGGAAACCTCGATTTTTCCGTCGCCGATACCGGTGCAGTGCGTGTCGAGCGACGAGTACATGCCCTGTCCGCAGACCGAGAAGCAGCGCGAGTTCGAGGCGCGCGTCAAGGAGTACGGGGCCGAGCTTGCCCGCAAGCAGGGCGTAAGCCGGCGCACCTTCTTCAAGTCCGCAGCCGGCATGGCGGCGGCGTTCGTGGCGATGAACGACACCTACGGCCCGATCTACGCGGTAAGCCGCGCGGAAGCGGCGTCGTCCGACATGGCGAACGAGCGTGCGAAGGCGCTGAAGAACCAGTTCATCATGGACATGCACACCCACTTCCTGCGCGAAGATACGCCGGTCAAGGCCTTCATCGGGCAGCGCGCGACGGTCGGCAAGCTGGGCTGGAACCCGATGATCGGCGAGAAGGAGCAGACCATCCAGGACCTGATGTTCGGCAACTACTTCAAGGAGATTTATCTCGACAGCGACACCAAGATCGCCTGCATCAGCGGCTCGTACTCGGTTGATGAGAAGTTTTCCTTCCTCACCAACGACATGAAGTACGCGGCGCGCGAAAAGGTGAACAAGGAAGCCGGCACCAAGCGCATGTTCTCGCACGCGATCTTCACCGCGGGCCGCGATGGCTGGCTCGACAAGGTGGAGGAAGAG
>CAZCGD010000637.1:0-1647 GCA_964498105.1 uncultured Streptomycetaceae bacterium | reverse complement strand
TTCGAGAAGCTCAGAAAAAAGCTATCCGCGTAATGCCGCGGAAATTCTGATGAGCCGGGAGGATGCCATGGGGAAGTCGCTGATTTACGTGTGCGCCGGGCTGCTGCTGGGAATTCCCCTGGCGGCGCAGCCGCAGGCGTTTCCGTCGAGGCCGATCCGCATCATCGCGCCGTTTCCCCCCGGCGCGGGGACCGACACCCTCGCGCGCATGCTTGCCGGCCCGCTCTCGAAAACGCTGGGCCAGAATATCGTCGTCGAGAACCGGCCCGGCGCCGGCACCGTCGTCGGGACAGAAGTGGCAGCGCGCTCGCCGGCGGACGGCCACACGGTGCTGATCATCGCGAACAGCTTCACGATCAATCCTGCCGTGCGCTCGAAGCTGCCGTACGACGCGCTGAAGGACTTTGCCGGCGTCGCGCGCATCGCTTCGACCCCGATGGTGTTCTCCGTCCATCCCTCGGTGCCGGCGAAAACGCTGAAGGAACTGATCGCACTCGCCCGTGCCCGCCCCGGCGTGATCACCTATGCCAGCAGCGGGACGGGAACCGGCCACCACCTCGCTGGCGAGTTGTTCAAGTCGCTGGCGAAGATCGACATGATCCACGTGCCGTATCAGGGCGGGGCGCCGGCGGCGATCGCCGTCATGGGCGGGCACACCAGCGTCCTGCTGGTAAACATCCTGTCCACCGCGCCGCACGTGGAAACAGGCAGGCTGCGCGCGCTGGCCGTTACCTCTCCCGAACGCTCCGAGGTGTTGAAGGGCGTTCCGACCGTGGCCGAGTCCGGTTTTCCCGGCTTCGATACCGCGATCTGGTTCGGCTCGGTCGTGCCCTCGGCAACGCCGAAGGAGGCGGTCAACCGTTTAAGCGCGGAGATCCTGCGCGCGCTGCAGCTCCCGGAAGTGAAGGACATCATCACCAGGATCGGGATGAATGCGGCAGGACTTCCCGCGGCCGAATTCGATGTGTTTCTCCGCGCCGAGCTGCGCAGCAACGAGAAGATCGCCCGGGCGGTCAATCTCAGGATAGATTAGGAGGAAGCACATGAATGCCTCGCAATCCATGAAGTTCGGCCACTTCGGCATCAACTGCTTCAACATCGAGAAGATGGAGAACTTCTACACGCGCGTAATAGGAATGGTCGTTGCAGACCGCGGCTACGTGCCGCCGCCGGCCGACCGGCACATCGTGTTCATGACGCTGGATCCCGCGGAGCACCATCAACTCATACTCTGTTCGGGGCGGACCGAGGGCAAGATCGAGAAGGGGCCGTTCCGGGGCGGCGGGCGCGGCTCGGCTATTAACCAGATCTCGTTCCACTGCGCCAATCTCGCCGAGCTGCGCAAGATCCAGGCGCGGCTCGCGACGGAAGGGCTCACGGATGGCACGCCGATCAACCACGGCAATGCGTGGTCGATCTATATCCGCGATATCGAGGGCAATCCGATGGAGTTTTACACTGACAGCCCGTGGTACACGCCCCAGCCTTGCGGCGAGCCGTTGGACCTTTCCCGGAACGACGAGGAAATCCATCGCTACACCGAAGCAATGTGCCGCGGGCGGCCCGGTTTCGAGCATGCGGAACCCTGGCGGGCCCGGCTCGCCGACCGCATCCAGTCGGCGCTCAACGAAATCGGCAGCCGCTGAG
>CAZCGD010000636.1:0-4183 GCA_964498105.1 uncultured Streptomycetaceae bacterium | reverse complement strand
TGCGGTGTTCCAGTTCAAGAGCAAGGGCATGGAGGGGCACCCCTACGTGGAACTGCCCCACCCGATCAGCAACCTCCAGCCCGAGGAAATGACGGCGCTCACACTGCGCTACATTGACCAGGTGGTGCGGCAACTCACCGCGTAGATTCCGGACGGCAGGCCTTCCGCTCAGCGGAGCATCCTTTCTCCTTTTCTCCTCTCTCCTTTCAACCATGATGCCCCTCGTCCTCATCGAAAACTTCCGCGCGGTGTTCTACGCGCCGTTCTACGCGGCCTGCTCGACCGGCGCCTACGTGGCGGAGGGGCTCGAGGTCGAGCTGAAGGTTGCCGCGGAGTTGGGCAAGGCCCTGCAGGCGGTGACCGCCGGCGCGGGCCAGGTGTCGTGGGGCGGGCCGTTGCGGATCATGGCCGCGCTCGATCAGGATCCGAAATGCGGATACGCCGCGTTCTGCGAGGTGGTGGGACGCGACCCCTTCTTCCTGGTCGGACGCACCCCGAATCCCGGGTTCGCGCTCGCGCAATTGCCCCGGTGGACGCTCGCAACGGTCACCGAGGTGCCCACGCCGTGGATCTGCCTGCAGCACGATCTGCGCCAGGCCGGAATCGCGCCCTCGGCGGTGAAGCTCGCCCGCGCGCGCACCATGGCGGAGAACGCAGCCGCGCTGCGCGCGGGCCAAGTGGACGTGATCCAGGTGTTCCAGCCCTACGTGCAGGCCCTGATGGACGAAGGCGCAGGGCACATCTGGTACGCCGCCGCAAGCCGCGGGCCGACGTCCTACACTTCGTTCAACACGACGCGCGCCTTCATGGAACGGGAGCCGGATGCGGTCCTCAGCTTAACGCGCGCCATGTACCGCACGCTCCAGTGGATCGCGGCGCATGACGGACGCGCCCTGGCGGAAGCCATCGCCGGCTATTTTCCCGACCTGCCGGTGGCGCGGCTTGCCGCCTGCTGCGACCGCTACCAATCGCTCGGACTCTGGAACCGCACTCCCATCCTGCGGCGGGAGGGTCTCGAATGGCTGCGCGATGCCATGCTCGGCGCCGGCGCGATCCGGACCCGGTTTGCGTATGAGGACTGCGTTGACATGCGGTTCGCGGAACAGGTCGTGCGCGAGGATCCGCTGCCCGCTGGCGCCTGAGACAAGGCGCAAGGGCTGGGTTTACTTCCGCCTTCCGCCTTCCGCCTTCCGCCTTCCGCCTTCCGCCTTCCGCCTTTCGCCTTTCGCCTTTCGCCTTCCATTAAATGGGCCGGGCTCGTTTTTTGTTCAGGTTCGCGGCAACGAATTCTTGCACGTGGACTCGGAACGATTCAGGTGCCATAATTTTCCAGGCGAGCGCCAGGCTTTTCTGCGGTTGGATTAAATACTCGAATTCGCCTTAGAGCGCCTAACATGATGAAACGCGCGTGCGTTGCGAGTCAGAATCGTCGATAGCGCGAAGCGAGGCGCCGCCAATACTCGCTGTATTGGCAAGCCTCGCGACAAAGCTAGCGGCGATTGTGGCCGCAACCCCTCGTGGGCTGGCGCGGTTTTGGGCCGCGGCTACCGGCTCGGTGCATGCCCGTTGCGGGGCCTGACCGTGCCGCTGGTCCCGCGTTGCCAAAACCGTGACAGCGCAGCGTGTGTTTCATTATGTTAGGCGCTCTTAGTGGTAACCGCAGCCTGTCCATCGTAGCGGTACCTTTGCAGTGAGGTGCGTGATGCGCGGTGTGATCAAAGCAAGTCGTGGGTTGATGTACTCGATTGCGGCTGCGGCATGGATGTGTGGCTCCGCGTCGTGGGCACAGGATTTTCCCGTCAAACCGGTCCGTTACGTCGTCCCGTTCCCTGCGGGTACCGGAAACGACATCGTCGGTCGTTTGGTCGCTGAACGTTTGTCGCGCCTGTGGGGCCAGCCGGTCATCGTCGACAACCGGGGGGGCGCCTCCGGCTCGATCGGCGCGGCGTTTGTCGCGAAGTCGCCGCCCGACGGGTACACGCTGCTCCATTGCAATATCGCCCCGAATGCAATTTCCCTGTCGATGATCGCGGACATACCCTACGGGCACAAAGATTTCGCGCCGATCACGCGCATCGGCATGCCGCCTAACGTGATTGTCGTGCACCCGTCGGTGCCGTTCAAATCGATCAAGGAACTCGTGGCTTATGCAAAGTCGAACCCGGGCAAGCTGAGTTACGCCGCCAGCACGGTCGGCACCTCGCCGCACCTGACGATGGAGTGGCTCAAGTTGCGGATGAAGTTCGACATCGTGCACATTCCTTATAAGAGCGCGGCACAGGGGACGAGCGATGTTATTGCCGGCCAGCTGCCGATCAATATTACCAACCTTCCGTTCCTCGTAGCACAGATTCAGGCCGGACGCTTGCGCGCGCTCGCGGTCGCGAGCGCAAAGCGTCAGCCGCAGCTGCCGGACGTGCCGACGATGCAGGAATCGGGCGTGCCCGACTTCGAGGTCAATTCCTGGTATGGCGTGTGCGCGCCGGCTGGCACTCCCGTAGCGTTGCTCGACAAGTTAAATGCCGACATACACTCGGTATTGCGCATCCCCGAAGTCGAGCAGCGCCTGACCGACCTGGGGATGCCGCCCGCGCCGACGAGCCGCGAGGAGTTCGACCGGTTCATTCGCGCGGAGATCGCCCGCTGGGCGCAGGTGATCAAGGACGCGAAGATTCCCAAGCAGTAGGGATGCGGCGGCGGTGCCACCTATTGAGACTTCGGTAAATGGTTGACAATCCATTTACCGCCGTCCGTTTGCCCTCTCCGCTCGGGAGAGGGGGAAGGGGTGAGGGGTCGAGCGTCGTCAAGCATTTTCAGGACGCTCGATAAAGCCTGATCTCAAAGCGCGCTCAGACTTTGAGCGAGACCGGAGACGGCAGCGGCTTTCCCGCAAAATACGCGTTCAAATTGGCGAGAATCAGCGCGGTCGCCGCGGTGCGCGCCTCCGGCGCCCGTCCGGCGCAGTGCGGCGTGACCACGACGTTGTCGAATTGGTGAAGCTCCGGAAGCTGCGGCGGCACGTTCGGTTCGCCCTCGACGACATCCAGGCCCGCCCCCGCGATGCGGTTCGCTTGCAGGGCATCGATCAGCGCCGCTGTATCGACAACCGTACCGCGTCCGACGTTGACGAGATACCCTTTCGGTCCGAGCGCCGCGAGAACGTCCGCGTTGACGAGGTGTCGCGTCCCCGCGCCCCCCGGCGCAGCGGCGACCAGGAAATCGGCCCACGTCGCCAGCTCCATCAGACTGTCAAAATAGCGATAGGTAGAGCCGGTGACGGCTGTCCGGTTGTGATAGCCGATCTCCATGTCGAAGCCGCGCGCGGCGCGGTGCGCAATCCTGCTCCCGATCGTTCCAAGGCCGAGAATACCCAGGCGCTTGCCGGAAATGGTCGGGGTGTCGGCGCGCCATTGCTCCTGCCATCCACCAGCACGCACGAAGCGATCGGCCTGCAGCAGGTGCCGGGTGGTTGCCATCAACAGCATCATGGCGGAGTCGGCGACGGCAGATGCGTTCGTGTCGGGGCAATTGGCGACCGCGATGCTCCGGCTCCGGGCTGTGGTGAGATCGATAGCTTCATAGCCTGTGCCGACGGCGCAGACGATCTCAAGATTCGGCAGCAATGCCATCTCGTCGCCGCTCAGACCACCACGGCCGTTGGTCAGAACGGCCCCGACATCGCCGCCGTCGCGAAGGGCGTCTATCCGGCTTGCATACTTCGCCCCCTCGCGAACGGCATAGCCGGCGGTGGTCAGTGCGGCTACGCGTTCAGGAGAGAGTCGCACGAGAGCCAGGACACCAATGCCCATGACCGCTCCTTCAAACCGGTCGATGCGCCCGCAGGAACGAGCGTATCTGGCGCACCGCCAGGGGAACCCGGTCCTTGGGATCCTTCCACGGAAAGAGGCTCACTTCGGACTTCGGCGCGAGCATTGCGGACTCCATGGCGACAGCGTACGGGTGCGCCGGGACGTCGTCCGGCAGGACCAGTACGGGTGTCTGGCAGGCGCGCACGAAATCGCGCGTCACGGTGAAGACGAAGTCGGGGTTGGAGCCGTACATCTTCTTCAGGAATCTGTCCACCATCTCCATTGTGATGTCGGGCCGGCGCGCGACCAGCGGCGGGCCCCAACCCTTGATGTTGTTTTGGTAGAAGAGGTCAGGCATCTCCGGACGGAACCCG
>CAZCGD010000635.1:0-2153 GCA_964498105.1 uncultured Streptomycetaceae bacterium | reverse complement strand
CTCGCCGTCGGCACCCAGGATCATCGGCACGTGGGCAAACTGCGGCAGCGGCGCCCCCAGCGCGCGATAGATATTGATCTGGCGCGGAGTATTGTTGACGTGGTCGTCGCCGCGGATGACGTGGGTGATGTTCATGTCGAGATCGTCCACCACCACGCCGAAATTGTAGGTGGGGATGCCGTCGGCGCGCAGCAACACAAGGTCGTCCATCTCGCCGTTGGCAACGGTGATCGGGCCTTTGACGAGATCCCTGAACGAGACATCGCCGGCGTCCGGGTTGCGAAAACGCACCACCGGCTTCGCGCCGGGCGGCGGCTTGAGGCCCAGCTTTTTCGCGTTCTCCGGGCGCCAGCGGCCATCGTAGCGCGGCTTGTCGCCGCGGGCGCGCTGCTGCTCGCGCAACGCGTCGATCTCCTCGCGCGTGGCGTAGCAGTGGTAAGCCTGGCCCGCGGCCATCAGTTGCTCCGCGATCGCGCGGTAGCGCTCGAGCCGCTCCATCTGGAAGTACGGCCCCTCGTAGTCGAGGCCCAGCCACTTCATGCCATCGAGGATGGCGTTGACCGACTCCTGCGTCGAGCGCTCGCGGTCGGTGTCCTCGACCCGCAAGATGAACGTGCCGCCCAGCTTCTTCGCGTATGCCCAGCAATAGAGCGCCGTGCGCGCCCCCCCGACATGCAAATAGCCGGTGGGGCTGGGGGCGAAACGGGTCCGTACCATGTGTCCTTTTTCCCTTCCGCGGCGAGGGGTTATTGCACTATCATATAGCAACTTCGCACCTTGGATGGGTCCCGGTTGCGCCCCAGCATGCTTGATGAAACCAGGAATTGATGGCACGCGCTGACTCCTCCGCCGCCCCGTCCCTGCACGCGTTCGCGGCGCGCTTCCAGCCGTATTTCGTGGCGGCAGCGGGCTTCAGCCTGGTGCTGAACCTGCTGATGCTGGTGCCGGCGCTGTTCATGCTGCAGGTGTTCGACCGGGTGCTGACCAGCCGCAGTATCGAGACGCTGGTGATGCTGCTGGTGCTGTCGGTGGGCGCGCTGCTGTTCATGGCCTACCTCGATATCATTCGCGCGCGCCTGCTCACGGCCGCGGCGGTGTCGCTGGAGAAGCTCCTCGGGCCACGCGTGTTGGCCGATATGATCCGCCGCAGCGCTGCTCCCGGCGCCAGCGAAGCGCTGCACGGCCTGCGCGACGTGAACTCGCTGCGAGGCTTTCTCACCGGCCCAGGCATCCTGTCCCTGTTCGATTCGCCGTGGGCAGTGATCTATGTGTTGATCATTTTCCTGTTCCATCCGCTGCTCGGGGCGGTAGCGCTCCTCGGCGCGCTCGTCATGCTGGCACTTGGCATGCTGAATGAGAAGCTCTCGCGCCAGCCGCTCGAAGCCATGCAGCTCGAGTCGCGCAAGGCCGGGCGCTTCGCCGACCAGAGCATCGCCAACGCCGAAGTCGCGCGCGCGCTCGGCATGGTGGAGAGCCTGGCGCGCGGTTGGGAAGGCCACAGCCGCAAGGGCCTTGAGAACCAGCTGCAGGCCAGCCGCGCCGCGAGCGTCCTCACCAGCGCCACGCGCTTCATGCGCCAGCTGCTGCAGGTCGCCATGCTCGCGGCGGGCGCGTGGCTCGTCATCGAACAATCCGCGACCGCGGGCGTCATGATCGCCGCCACCATCCTGCTGGGGCGCGCGCTCGCCCCGGTTGAAACCGCGATCGCCGGCTGGAAAGGATTGGTGGATGCGCGCAGCGCTTACGGGCGGCTCAACCAGATGCTGGCTGCCGAGCCGCGGGACGAGAGCCTTACCGAACTGCCCGCTCCCAAAGGTGCCCTGTCAGTCGAGCGCGCGATTTTCGGGTTTCGTGGTCACGAGCGCCCGGTGATCAAGCAGGTGTCGTTCCGGCTCGGCGCGGGCAGTGCGCTTGCAATCGTGGGCCCCAGCGCGGCGGGCAAGTCTACGCTCGCGCGCCTGATCGTGGGCCTGTGGAAACCGCTCTCGGGCACGGTGCGCCTGGACAACGCTGACATCGCCGCATGGCCGCGGGAACGCCTCGGGCCGTACGTCGGCTACCTGCCGCAGGACGTGGAACTCTTCGCCGGCACGGTGAGCCAGAATATCGCGCGCATGGGCGAAGTAGATTCCGCGGCGGTGGTCGAAGCGGCG
>CAZCGD010000634.1:0-3026 GCA_964498105.1 uncultured Streptomycetaceae bacterium | reverse complement strand
AGCGCCTCGCGATGCAAGTGCGCTCGGGAACCGGCGAGGAACTGAAGAGGGTCGCAGGCGGGGTTCGCGTGTTGACGCTGGAATCCGTGAAGCCGCTCATCGATAAGTGGGTTGAAGCGACCGCGGAAGGGGTGCACCGCTTCATCAGGCCCAAGTAACCCGGCGGTGAAAAGAAAAAGGTGTCGCCTTTTTGATCGAGAATCACCAGCGTCTCGCACACCTTGGAGGTTACTCGTAGCTTTATCCTCCATTGACCGCAACTTCATTGAATCGAAGGGGCCGCACAGGTTGGAAGTGTGCGGCCCTTCTTCTTTCGATGCGTCGCTACGTTCCGCCCGTCACTGGACGAGCGGAATCTGCGCCGCCAGCTCGTACTTGCCGATCGCGCGGATCTTGTTCTCGATTTGGAGGTAGCGCGCGATCTTCACGCTAGAAACGGGCTTTCATGTAGAGCTGCGGCCCCCAATAGCGGTACTTGATCGTGCCTTGCCAGGAACCTTGACTCGCATCGACGTTAAGCTCGAGTCCATCGATCGCCATCCCAAGACCAAAGTGCTTGGAGAAACGATACTCCGCCTCGGCTCGCGCGCTCCAGATCTCGCCCTCCACGTTGAGGGTGTCACTTCCGTACTTCAAGGTGAAGTACCCCACTTGCAGGCCCGTCGACCACTGCTGTGAGAAATGGTGATCGTAGCGCAGGCCGAACAGCGGCAGCGGCAGGTCCGCGTCGGCGGTGACATCGTTGCTGGCGTCGAGACCGCTCAATGACGCCGACCCATGCGCTTTGAAGCTCACGCGGGACCAGTTCAACCCGACGGTGCCTGCCAGCTCGTGCCGGTCGCTCTTGATGAATGAATAGGAGTAGGTAATCGGAATAATCTGAATCTTCAGCTCGGAGGAAACGGTTGCTCCAGCGGGATAGATCTGGTCTCCGATCTGCAAATCGCGCGTCACGGTCTTCGTGCCGGAGAGCTTGAACTGGCTGTAATTGAATCCAATCCGGTGGTGCGGTGCGAAGCGCCACTCGGCGCTGGTCCAGAACGACGACTGCTCCTTGTCAACGCCCAGATCGTTCTTCAGGTCTACGTCACTGCCCTGGCCCAGGGTCGAATTGTCGACCCGCAGGTTCGTTCCGAATGCATTGAGAACCCACCCCAACCCGAAGGTAAACCGCTCTTCGCCGGGCTTGATGAAATCGGAAGCTTGCCCGAAAGCAGGGAGCGCGATGACGCTCATCAGGACCGCGAGAAATGCCAATACGGTGCGATGCATGTAATTCCCCCGTTCCTCAGCAGATTCGGCACGATGGAGCGCTGGCGTACATCAGCACCCCCGGACAATTCGACCCGGGTTATTTCATTGGATTACTGAACCAGCGGAATCTGCGCCGCCAGCTCGTACTTGCCGATCGCGCGGATCTTGTTCTCGATCTGGATGTAGCGCGCGACTTTCATGCCCGGGATTACTTTCTCCAGCTTCGGCACGTAGGAGCGCTTGAGCTTCACCTCCGCGTCCTCGATGGCGATCGCCTCGTTGATCAGCTTCTTCGCCGTCTCATCGGATACCGGTCCCTTGTTGTAGGCGTCGGCATAGTTCTTGATCGCCCCGAGGAGGCGCTTATTGATGCCCTGCAGGTCCTTCTGGTAGGCGTCGTACACCGGCCAGAAGCCCTTGGCCTCGGCCTCGGTCAACTCCATGTTGGCCGCGACCACGAGCTTCTTGTCGGCCTTGATCTTCTGCGCGAGGATCTGCATGTCCGACGCGGTCTGCGCGACAGCCGGCAGGGTCAGCAGGGTTGCAACAGCAAACAGCACGACTTGAGCGAGCTTCATTTCAGGTTCTCCCTTTGGTTAAAAGTGATTCGTGACTTGTGATTCGTGATTCGAGCGCCCTCTCCCCGCATGCGAGGAGACATCAGGGCGAGGCGTGATCGGGTTCACTCACGATTTACGGCTCACGCATCTTATAGCTGTTTCCAGCTCTTGTGTGGATTGAGATTCGTGATCCTGCCGGCGACGGCGACCGTGTCAACGCTGAGGTTGTCTGGGGGTCCGGATCACTACCGCCCGAATTCCATGGTGCCCGTGTCATGCTTGAGATCAAGAAACAGCCTCCCTTGCCGCATGAAATAGATCACTGCTGCGCCCAGGTCGCGGCGGAATGTTTGATCGAGGGATCCAGGCTCGCACGCGGCCAGGGTAGCGTGGGTCACCTCGATCGCGATGACGCTGCCCTCGATGCGGTAGCGTCCCCCGGCCTGGTTGCAGTCGACCCGGACGCGCACTGAGCCGTCCGGCTCCAGCCGCAACCGGTATCGCCCCGGATCGGCTGGCCGCGCCTCGGTGTCGTTGTTGTAGCGGCTCGCCAACCATTGCCAGTCGACGCCGATGACAGCGGACGCTTCCGCGCGGCGCGACCCAGCGGGCCGAGGACCGTACAGCACCGCCGTGAGGGTTTCGTCGACTACTCCGCCCATCCGGCAGGGACCCGTCTCCCGCCGGCACATCACGTTTTCGCCGGGTGAGAATTCCGCTCCTGAGCCGCGATCGGGCGGCGCGTCACGCAAGGTGGCAGTCAGCGCATGCGCCCTATTCGGTCCCAGGAATATCTCGGTAAGACCGATGCTCGGCCCGAAACGATCGAAGCACGCACCGCTCCGGGAATTGCAGACGACGCCATGATCTGGGGAGGACAGCCCGGCAGGAAGATCCGCCGCCACGGTGTCGCGTGCGATGCTCAGAATGCCGAACAGAGCAGCGACGCAAAGCGCCCCCCACTCCCTGGCTCCGCGATGATTTACCAAGAGGTTAAAGGGGACGCACACCTTTTCAGAATTAATGTGTGCGCCCCCTTTTTCTCATCACTCATTACTTGGCGCCCGGCGCCTTCGCGGGCGCGGCGTACCACTGGTCCTTCGGCACCACCTAGGGCTGCCCGGGATCGCCTTCGTAGGCCGGCGTCATGATCTGCACGCCGTGCTCGTTGAAGACGTCCAGGATGTTCCGATGGAGCGCCGTGTAGAGCTT
>CAZCGD010000633.1:0-3166 GCA_964498105.1 uncultured Streptomycetaceae bacterium | reverse complement strand
CGATCCAGGGACCCGGGTTACGCTCGAGATTGGCGACATCGACCTGCTGGAGCTCACGCTGCGCTGTGAGTTCAGGCGGGAGATGTCCCCGGATGCGCTCCCTGCCGCCGCGGGTTAGCGCTCGCCCGCCATCACCCGGAGTCTATGGTTTCACTTTAAGATTCACCTTCAAATACCGGTTTTAGAATGGTTTTGGGTGCATAAGCCAGAGGCTTGGTTTACAATAGTCCCATGGGTTCGTTACCCGACCGGAAAGTAGTGCCGCTGCGGCGGCGGGCGAAGCACGTCCGCCACCCGCCGTGGCAGGCTGCCGTCACCCGGCTGGAGGCGCGCGTCGCCGAGCTCGAGCGCGGCCTGGAGGCACTCGACCGGCGCATGATCGCGCTCGGCAAGCACGGCCGCATGAAGGTCGCGGTCGCCCTCTCGCTCCTCATTCACCTCGTGCTGATGTTCGGTATCAGCTTCAAGCTGCCGGATCTCGCGCAGCTCGCGGCGCAGCAACCGCTCGAAGTGACGCTGGTCAACGCCAAGACCCAGGCGCGGCCACAGAAGGCCGACGCCCTGGCCCAGGCCAATCTCGATGGCGGTGGCAATACCGACGCCAAGCGCCGCGCCAGGAGCCCGCTGCCGGTGCCGCGCGAAGACAAGCGGGGGGCGGAACTTGCGATGGCCCAGAAGCGGGTCGAGCAACTGGAGCGCCAGGCGCAGCAGCTCATGACGCAGGCCAGGTCGAAAACGACGGTGGCGGTTGCGCCCGAGGCCCCGCAGCCGAAGGAAGCGCAGCCCGACGCCCCGAACGCGGCCGACATCATGAGCCGCGGGCTGGAAATCGCGCGGCTGGAGGCGCAGATCGCACGCGACCTGGAAAGCTACCAGCAGCGGCCGCGCCGGCGCTTCATCGGGGCGCGCACCCAGGAGTTTCGCTTCGCGCGCTACATCGAGGACTGGCGCGTCAAGGTCGAGCGGGTGGGCGAGCTCAATTACCCGCAGGCCGCGCGCTCGCAGGGCCTCTACGGCAGCCTGGTGGTGACCGTGTCCATCAAGGCGGACGGCACGCTCGACCGGGTGGAAATCAACCGCCCCTCCGGGCAGCGGATACTCGATGCGGCGGCGCTGCGCATCGTCCAGCTTGCCGCGCCGTATGCCCCGTTCCCGGCCGATATTGCGAAGGACACGGACATCCTCAGCATCACGCGCACCTGGACCTTCACGCGCTCCGACCAGCTCGTCACTGAATAATAGTTCCAGGTTCCGGGTTCCAGGTTCCACGTTCAAAGTTCAACGGCTTCAAAGCGGAAGTTCGTGACAGCAAGCAGTGGGATCTTGAACTTTAAACTTTGAACTTGGAACTTTGAACTTGGAACTTTGAACATGACGGATAGGTACGCCGTCATCGGCAACCCGGTCGGGCACAGCCTGTCGCCCGCGATCCACGCGGAATTCGCGCGCGCGACCGGGCAGGACATTACCTATGGCAGGCTGCTGGCTCCGCTCGACGCCTTCAGGGCGGCAGTGCTCAAGTTCCGCGAGGAGGGCGGCATGGGGCTCAACGTCACGCTGCCGTTCAAGCGGGAGGCGTGGCAGCTGGCCGACACGCACTCCCCCGGAGCGCTCGAGGCGGGCGCGGTCAACACGCTCAGTTTCGGGAGCGGGCGCATCGCCGGCGCCAATACCGACGGCATCGGCTTGACGCGCGACCTCACGGACAACCTGGGCTGCCCCGTGCGCGGCCGGCGGGTGCTGCTGATGGGGGCGGGCGGCGCGGTCTATGGCGTGATGGGGCCGCTTTTGCGCGAGTTGCCGGAGCTGGTGGTCGTCGCCAACCGTACCCTCGATCGAGCGGTCGCTCTCGTCGCGCATTTCGAGATGCTCCAGAAATTCGCCGCCCGCGGCGTCACCGCCCGGCCGTACGGGGCGCTGCCCGGCGCGCGCTTCGACCTCGTCATCAACGCGACTTCGGCGGGACTGGCCGATGTGATGCCGCCGCTGACGCGCGACGTTTTCGTGCCGGGCGCGCTGGCCTACGAGATGGTCTACGGCACGCAGACGCTGTTCATGAGGTTCGCGGCCGAGTGCGGCGCCCGGGCCGTGGACGGACTCGGCATGCTGGTCGAGCAGGCCGCGGAATCGTTTTCCATCTGGCGCGGCGTGCGCCCAGCCACCGCGCCGGTGATACAGGCGCTAAGGCAAAAGGCAAAAGGATGAAGGCAAAAGGGATGCCCGTGAGCATCCGTTGTCCCTGGTTTCACCTTTGCCTTTTGCCTTTTGCCTTTTGCCTTTGAGGGGGCATGCGCCACCTCCTCCGCTGGATCTGGTACACCTTCCTGCTGGCGCTGATCGCGTTGACGCTGGTGCAGTTCTGGTTTCTCGTCCACATCTGGTACTGGGCGGACCACCACCCCGAGAGCACCGCTTTCATGCAGGCGCGGCTCGAGGTCCTGCGCGAGGACGACCCCAGGGCGCGCCTCTCGCACCGGTGGGTGCCCTATAACCGTATATCGGGGCACCTCAAGCGCGCGGTGGTCGCCGCCGAGGACGACAAGTTTCTGTTCCATTGGGGCTTCGACTGGGAGGCGATCGAAAAGGCCTACGAGCGCAACCGCCAGGAAGGGGAAATTGTCGTCGGCGCCTCGACCATCACCCAGCAACTGGCGAAGAACCTGTTCCTCTCGGGGAGCCGCGCCTGGTGGCGCAAGGCGCAGGAGGCGCTGATCGCGGCCATGCTCGAAGCGGTGCTGGAGAAGCGCCGCATCCTCGAGCTCTATCTCAATGTCGTCGAATGGGGAGACGGCGTGTACGGCGCCGAGGCTGCTGCCCGCTACCACTTCGGCGTGCCGGCGGCGGCGCTGTCCCTGGAACAGGCCGCGCGCCTTGCCGCCATGTTGCCGAGCCCGCGCGCCTATACGCCGGGCTACGATACCCGCTATCTCCAGCGGCAAACGGCGGTGATCCTCGCGCGCATGAAGTACGCACATATCCCCTGAGGGTAGAGTGTCGAGGAGTGAGGGTCGAGGGAAGGGGCTGTTCCGGGTTCCGGGTTCCAGGTTCAAGGTTCAAGGTTTAACTTGGAACTTTGAACTTGGAACTTTGAACGGGGCATTACCCATCACCCGTCACGCATTCCCAAAAATGTTGTAGCATTCCACGCATGAACATCCTGGAAAAT
>CAZCGD010000632.1:0-17981 GCA_964498105.1 uncultured Streptomycetaceae bacterium | reverse complement strand
CGCATCGCGCGCCACGGCGTGCTGACGCGCCGCATGCCCGCCGTCGAGACGCTCGGCGCCGCCACCGTGCTGTGCGTGGACAAGACCGGCACGCTGACCGAGAACCGCATGGCGCTGGCGGACGTGATCGCCGCCGCGGAGATGCGCGAACACGTGGTCGAGGCGGCAGCGCTCGCCTGTGAACTGGAGCCGTTCGATCCCATGGAGCGCGCGATTCTCGATGCCGCCGGCGAGCGTGCCGCCGGGTTGCGCCGTTCCTGGACGCTCGAGCGCGACTACCCGTTGACGTCCGATTTCCTGGCCGTTTGCCACGGCTGGCGGTCGCCTTCCGGAGCGCGGCGCGTCGTCGTCAAGGGTGCCGCGGAAACCGTGATCGGGCTGTGCGGGCTTGACGACGCGGCGCGCGCCGCGGCGCTCGCGCAGATGGCGGGCGCAGCCGAACGGGGCTTGCGGCTGCTCGCGGTGGCCGAGGCGCAATGGGCGGAACCGGAGTGGGCTGCCGATCCGCGCCGCTACGCGTTCCGCTGGCTCGGTTTCGTTGCGCTCGCCGACCCGTTGCGAGCCGGGGTGCCGGAAGCCGTGGCGCAGTGCCGCCGCGCCGGCATCCGCATCGTGATGATCACGGGCGACTACCCTGGCACCGCGCTCGCGATCGCGCGCCAGGCGGGTATCGACACCGGCGGCGGCGTGCTGACTGGCGCGGAGATCGCGGCGCTGGACGCCGCGGCCCTGGCGCAGGCAGTGCGGCGAGTCAATGTCTTCGCGCGCATCCGGCCCGAGCAGAAACTGCAGCTCATCACGGCGTACAAGGCCGATGGCGAGGTGGTGGCGATGACCGGCGACGGCGTGAACGACGCCCCGGCGTTGAAAGCCGCGCACATCGGCGTCGCCATGGGCCGGCGCGGCACCGACGTCGCGCGCGAAGCCTCGGCGCTGGTGCTGCTCGAGGACGATTTCCAGTCGATCGTCGGCGCGGTGCGCCTCGGCCGCCGCATCTACGAGAACATCCGCAACGCGATGCGCTACCTGCTCGCGGTGCACGTGCCGATCGCGGGGATGTCGTTCCTGCCGCTGGTATTCGGCTGGCCGGTGTTCCTGTACCCAGTGCACATCGTGTTCCTGGAGTTCGTGATCGACCCGGCGTGCTCGGTGGTGTTCGAGGCCGAGGACAGCGGGCAGGGCGTCATGCAGCGCCCGCCGCGCGACCCGCGGGAGCCGTTGTTCAGCCTGCAGATGCTCGGGGTAAGCCTGCTCATCGGCGCATCGGTCCTGGTGTCGGTGTGCGCCGCGTACTGGTGGGTGGTGAGCACCGGACTCGAGGGTGGCGAGGCGCGCTCTTTCGGGTTCGCCGCGATTGTTTTCGGGAACCTGGCAATGATTCATGCCACCCGCTCCCGCGACCGCGTGTTTTTTGCCGCGCTGCGGGATCCCAACCCGGCGCTATGGTGGATCACCGGCGGGACCCTGGTCGCGCTGGCGGCTGCCATCTATATCCCCTTGATTGGTGATCTGTTCCGCTTCGCGCCGCTGTCAGCCGGCTACGCCGCACTGGCGGCGGTGGCCGGCATCGCCGGCGTACTCTGGTACGAGGCCTACAAGGCGCTGCGGCCCCGCAGCGCCCGGGGTTGACGTACATCAAGTCCGGTCGCGGCCGCCAGTGCGACACTGGCTCCAATGTGCGTCCTGGGCGCAACGACGACGATGGGCTCCCCGAAGATTGAATTTGATGCCGGGCTGGTGCGGCGCTTCGATGGCAGCGGCCCGCGCTACACGTCGTACCCGACCGCCGACCGTTTTGCCGCGGATTTCGACGCCGCCCAGTACGCGGCGTGGGCCGGGC
Organism: uncultured Streptomycetaceae bacterium; assembly: GCA_964498105.1. GTDB lineage: Bacteria > Pseudomonadota > Gammaproteobacteria > Burkholderiales > SG8-41 > SG8-41. Next base: position 16,141 of record CAZCGD010000632.1, on the reverse strand, counting down.
GCCGCGGCATCGGCGGCGCGGAGCGGCCGCTGGCGCTGTACCTGCACCTGCCGTTCTGCCGCGACGTCTGCTACTACTGTGCCTGCAACAAGATCGTGACGCGCAATGCCGGCAAGGCGGCGCAATACCTCGACTACCTGGCACGGGAAATCGATTTGCAGGCGGCGTTGTTCAGTGACGACCGGCGCCTGGTGCAGATGCACTGGGGCGGTGGCACGCCGACTTTCCACGACCTCGAGGCCCTGCGGGCGCTGTTCTCGCGGCTGGCGGAGCGCTTCGATTTTTCCCCGCGCGGCGAGTACTCGATCGAGGTGGACCCGCGGACCGTGGACGCGGAAGCCATCCATGCGCTGCGCGCGATGGGCTTCAACCGCGTGAGTTTCGGCGTGCAGGATTTCGACCCGAAGGTGCAGGTAGCCGTGCACCGCCTCCAGAGCGAGCAGCAAACGTGCGGCGCGATCGAGTCCGCCCGCGAGGCCGGCTTCGAGTCGGTGAACGTGGACCTGATCTACGGACTGCCGAAGCAGACGCCGCGGAGCTTCGACGATACGCTGGCACGCATCCTGAAGCTCAGGCCCGACCGCGTCGCTGTTTATAATTACGCGCACCTGCCGCACATCTTCAAGCCGCAACGGCGGATTGCCGATGGCGACCTGCCGTCGCCGGAAACCAGGCTCGAGCTGCTCGGGCTGGCGATCCGCCAGATGGAAGCGGCGGGCTACGTCCATCTCGGCATGGACCACTTCGCACTGCCGGGTGATGCCCTCGCGGTGGCGCAGCGTCAGGGGCGCATGCATCGCAATTTCCAGGGCTATTCCACGCTTGCCGATGCCGACCTGGTCGGGCTCGGCGTGTCTGCCATCGGCGCCATCGGCCCGACCTACAGCCAGAACCATCGCGCGCTCGAGGACTACTACCAGGAACTGGATGGCGGACGGCTGCCGGTCATGCGCGGCATCGTGCTCTCCGCCGACGATCTCATACGCCGCTCGGTGATCCAGGCGCTGATGTGCAATTTCGCGCTGTCGAAGCAGGCATTGGAAGTCGCCTATCTCATCGACTTCGACAGCTATTTCTCCGTCGAGCTGGCCGGGTTGCGCGAGTTCGAGGACCTGGGGCTGCTCACACTCAAGGATGACTGGGTCGGGGTGACGGCGAGAGGCCGCTTCCTCATTCGCAGCATCTGCATGGTGTTCGACCGCTACCTGAGGCAGGGCCGGGATAGCACGCGCTACTCGCGGGTGGTATAACTCCGCTCATCGGCATCGGGAGTATCCGCTGCATGGGCGCTGAGACCAGAACGTCCGCCGGCGACAAGCTGGCGGCTCCCGTACTGACGTTCCTGCGGCGGTATCCGCCGTTCGACAAGCTGGAACCGGACGCGCTGGAATTCATGGCGGGGCGCCTGGCGCTCGGCTACTACCCGAAGGACACCGTCGTCCTTGCGCCGGACCGGGGCGCGCCTCAATTTTTCTACATCATCCAGCGCGGCCTGGTGCATATTTCACCGGACGAGAACAATCCCGCGGCGGCGCGCGAAGTCCACGCGTTGGGGCCGGGCGAGTGCTTTTCCGTGGGCGCGCTGCTGGAAAAGCGTCCCGTGACCTCTCCTTATGTCGCCGCTGCCGACACCTTTTGTTACCAGCTGACGGCCGAAGATTTCTCCACGCTGGTTCACCGCAGCGCGCGCGCCCAGGACTTTTCGACAAATTACCTGACCAGCCTGCTGCGCGAGTCGCGGCAGCTGCTCAAGATGCAGTTTGCCGGCACGGCGACCGAGCAGCAGGCTATCAACCGCGCGCTGCGCTCGATGATCGGGCGCTCCCCGGTAAGCTGCCGGCCGGAAACATCGATTGGGGCTGCGCTGCGGACGATGCAGGAAGCCAGGATCGGATCGATCATCGTCGTGACGCCCGACAACGAGCCCCTTGGCATATTTACACGGCATGACATCCTCGACCGCGTCGCGCTCGCGCGAACCGACCTTGAACAACCGATCGCCACGGTGATGACGGCGGCGCCGCACGTCATAGCGGCCGAGGCCAGCGCCCACGATGCGGCGCTCACCATGGCGCACCACGGCATCCGGCACCTGCCGGTGGTGGACGGTGGACGGCTGATCGGCGTCGTGACCGAGCGCGACCTGTTCGCGCTGCAGCGAATATCGATGCGCGAAATCCGGCGCACGATCGCGCGCGGCGACGGGGTGCCGGCGCTCGCGGACGCCGCGCGCGACATCCGGCGGCTGGTGAACCACATGCTGCAGCAAGGCGTCTCGGCCTGGCAACTCACCCAGATCATTTCGACGCTGAACGACGCGTTGACGCGGCGCCTGATCAAACTGGAGCACGACCGGCACGGCATCCAGGAACTGAACTGGTGCTGGCTCGCGCTCGGCAGCGAGGGGCGCTACGAACAGACGCTCGCCACCGACCAGGACAACGCGTTGATTTTCGAGGACGGCGGGGGAGCAGGGGCGGAATCAATGCGCCAGCGGCTGCTGCCGTTCGCACGGTCGGTGAACGACGGGCTGGATGCCTGCGGCTTCCCGCTGTGCAAGGGTCAGATCATGGCGGGGAACCCGCGCTGGTGCCTGAGCCTTGGCGAGTGGCACGAGCAATTTGCCAGCTGGATACGCGACACACAGCCGGAAGCGCTGCTCAAGGCTTCAATCTTCTTTGATTTTCGCCCGGTTTACGGACGGGACTCGCTCGCGGAAGCGTTGCGCGAGCGGCTCTTCGGGCTCACGCGGGACAACAGCCGCTTTCTGCGGGCGCTCGCCGAAACGGCCTTGACGACAGGCCCCCCGCTCGGCCTGCTGCGCGACTTCGTGGTGGCAGAGGAGGGGGAGCACCGCGGCACCATCAATCTCAAGCTCTCCGGTGCGCGGTTGTTCGTGGACGCGGCGCGCGTCATCAGCCTCGCCACCGCCACCGCGCACACTGGGACCGAGCAACGCCTGCGCCAGGGCGGCGCCCGTCTCGACATGCCGGGCCGGGAGATCGACGCCCTGGTGGAAGCGTTCTACTTCATCCAGCTGTTGCGCCTGCGCAGCCACGACGGGACCGCGATCAACCACATCGATCCCGACACGTTGAACGAGGTGGACCGCCGTATTCTCAAGGAGTGCTTCCGCCAGGCGCGCAAGTTGCAAAGCCGGCTGGCGCTCGATTACCAGTTATGAACTGGCTCGCCCGCCTGTTGCGCCGCGCGCCGGCGCTCGATGCCGGGCACATCGCTGCACTGGACGCGTACCATTCCCGCGAGAAACCGGACCGGCGCAGCACGCTCGCCGGGCAACGCCTGGTAGTGGTCGATGTCGAGTCGAGCGGGCTCGACCCCAGCAGCGACCGGCTGATATCCATAGGGGCCATCGTGGTGCGGGGCGGGCTCGCGCGCCTCGACGAGAGCTTCGAGACGGTATTGCGGCAGGACGAAGCCAGCGACAACCGCAACATCCTGGTGCACGGCATCGGCGGTTCCGCGCAACTGCGGGGGCGCAACCCGGCGTCCGGCCTGATCGATTTCCTTGGGTTTGCAGGCAGGGCCCCGCTGGTCGCGTTTCATGCGGACTTCGACCGGATTCTCATAGAGCGCACCGCTGCCGCGGCATTGCGCATGAAGCCGGACAACGCCTGGTTCGACCTGGCGCTGCTCGCGCCGGCGCTGTTTCCCGACCACGAGCGCACCGCGCGCGCGCTCGACGACTGGCTGCACCTCTTTGGCATACAGAACCACGACCGGCACGACGCGCTGGCCGATGCGCTGGCCACGGCCCAGTTGCTGCTCGTGGTGCTGGCCGCGGCGGGCCGGCAAGGGCTCACGACGTGGGCGGACCTGGCCAGGCTGCAAAAGGACCAGCGCTGGCTCGGCGCGCCCGGGCGCTAAGTTTGATCCCTGAAACGGCGGTTGCTAACCGCAGAGGCGCAGAGACGCAGAGGTAACGCAAAGAAAATCGATGAAACGACAGTTCGCCAGATTGGAGAATCGAAGAAGCTTTGTAAGTCGTTGAATTTCCTGTTCTCCGCGTCTCTGCGCCTCTGCGGTTCGCTGTTTTTAGGTTGACCTAGGTCAAGGTCGGGCGCCGCCCTCCCGGTAGCATGGGTCCGAACGGCAACAGCGCCGCGAACGGGCTCCATCAGGATGGGGGAGGTCAAGCCTATGAAGTTTGCTTTCGTGGTCCACTCCGAGCATTACACTGCGCGTGTAATGCAATTGTTCGATGCCGCCGGTATCGATTACTACACCCGTTGGGACAAGGTAACGGGCAAAGGCCACGGGACGGAGCCGCACCTCGGCCGCGGCAGCTACGCCGGCACCAACTCCGTGATGATGGTCGCTTTCCAGGACGAAGCTCCGCTCGAGGCGCTGATTCAGGCGATTACCGCGGCCAACACGGAGATCAAGCGGGCCGCCGACCGGATACGGCTGTTTCAGCTACCGCTTGAACGCATGGTGTAACTATAATGCTCTAGCTGCCCGTCGGACCGAGATGTCCGACGGGCAGCTAACAGTAAAACCGCCCGAGGATTTAGAATGAAATCCAGAACCAGTATGTCCAGGCAACTGACGACGGCAATCGTGCTTGCTCTTGCGGTGTCGATCACACCGCAATCCGCGAGCGCCCAGGTGCGCGAACGCAGCGGCAAGGAAGTGGTGGAATCCACCTGTTCGGCATGCCACCAGACGGGCGTCAAGGGCGCGCCGAAAATCGGCGACAAGCAGGCGTGGGCCAGGCTGGCATCGCGGAGCCTCACGGACCTTACCGACAGCGCGCTCAAGGGCATCCGCAGCATGCCGGCGCATGGCGGCGACTCGAAGTTGAGCGACATCGAGATCGAGCGCGCCATTACCTATATGGTCAACCAGTCAGGCGGCAAGTGGACCGACCCCGTCGGTGGGTTGACGCCCGCGGTCGAACGCAGAGGCGAGCAGGTCGTGAAGATGCAATGCGCCAAGTGCCATCAGACCGGGGTGGGCGGCGCGCCCAGGATCGGCGACCGGGACGCCTGGATACCGCGGCTCAAGCAAGGGCTCGACTTGCTGGTGCGTTCCGCGATCAACGGCCACGGGCCCATGCCACCCCGCGGCGGCATGAACGATCTCACCGATTCTGAAATTCGGGGCGCAATCGTGTACATGTTCAACCCGGGGCAGGCTCCGGCGAAAGGCGCTTCGACTGTACTGCCGGCGGCGCCCGACCGCAACCGCAAAATCGTCGATGGAACGGAAATCTATCTGGGCATCGTAGCGGCGGAATCGATGCGCGCGCAGTATTCGAAAGGCAGTCCGGAAAGCGCCATGCACGGCGGCATTCCCGCCGGCAAGGGCTCTTTCCACGTGAACATCTCGCTGTTCGACAGCAAGACGAGAGCCGCGATCTCGGACGCGCGGGTGGAGGCCAGCGTCAGGGAACCGGTATCGGGCGGGGAGACGAAGCCGCTTGAGCTCGTGACGCTCAACAACGCGAAGAGCTACGGCAATTACTTCCGGATGTCCGGCAAGAACCCGTACGCGATTACGGTGCGGGTCGAGAGGCCGGGCGCGCCTCGCGCAATCGAGGCCCAGTTCGAGCACAGGCTCCAGTAACGGAGCGGCGGCAGCGGGACGAGTTGCGCCAGGTCGCAGGTGGCTAGCCGGCGGGCAGCGTGTGGGCGATCCCCTTATGGCAGTCGATGCAGGTCTGGCCTTCCTTCATCGCGTTCTGGTGCACCGGCGCCGACCACGTCTTCTGCCTGGAGAAGTCCATTGAGTTGAAGTTGTGGCAATTGCGGCACTCGTGCGAGTCATTGGCCTTCATCTCCCGCCACACGTTTTCCGCCATCTTCTTGCGCTGCTTTTCGAACTTTTCCGGCGTGTCAATCGTGCCCAGGAGCATGTGAAACAGCTCGTTCGTGGCCTTGATCTTGCGGATCACTTTGGGCACCCATTCCTTCGGCACGTGGCAATCGGGGCAGGTGGCGCGCACCCCGGTCCGGTTCGTGAAATGGATGGTCTTGGTCAATTCCTGATAGACGGTGTTCCGCATCTCATGGCACGAGATGCAGAACCTTTCCGTGTTGGTCAATTCCAGGGCGGTGTTGAAGCCGCCCCAGAAAATAACGCCGCCGAGGCCGCCCACGATGAGCAGTGCCCCCAATGAAAATCGGCTGCTGGGAGTGAAGAGGAATTTCCAGGCGCGCTTGAGCAGGTTGTCGTTCACGTTCGATTTCTCCCGGCGGGAACAGGAAGAGCCAAGCCCGCCTCGATCATGACTGCCGGCAGCCTGTTCTTGTTCACTTGGTCGATAAGACTTGCTGCACCGCCGCCTTGAGCTCGGCGTCGGAAGCCGCGATCTTCGGGTGCCCCTTGCCGTCCTTCAATATGCCAACGAGCTTGGCTTCGGCGCCCTTGTCGTCCTTGTACTTCACAGCGACATCCTTGTACGCCGGGCCGACCTTCTTCTTGTCGTTATCGTGGCAGTTCATGCATCCCTTGGCCTTCAGCACGTCCGCGCCCGATTGAGCGAAGCCGGCTCCTGCCGCCAGCGCCGCCGCCAGCGCGATGATCACAAGCACTGTCTTCATTGCCGAAATCCTCCTGTCCAGGTCAAGAATCAAGAAAATGCCGCGGGTTGCTAGAACTTGTATGTGTACCGGACACCCACGAAAGTCGAATTCTGTGAGGGATCTGAGGTGACCGTGGTCCCGTCGGTAGTCGCCCCGTAAGCCCAGGGCTGGGGTCCACTGGCCGGGAACGCCATCCAGGACCAGTCGTTGGTGCTCCATAGTTCGCGTATCACGTTAACACCCAGCTCGGCGTTCTTCTGGACGGCATACTGGGCGAACAGCTTGACCCTCAGCAGCTTGTTGGTGATGTCGGGTGTCGGCACCTGGGTGGCAGGGAGGGCGGCGCCGCTTATGCTCTGGTTATATTTGTTGACGCTCTTGAACTGCTCCACGTTCCCGCCCATTCTCAGATTGCTGGAAACTCTGCCTTTTGCGCCCACGCCGAACGAATTGCCCACTTCACTCAGATCGTTATACTTGGTGACCGTCAAGGATTGCTGGGTTATTTCGTTTGCCTCGGTCTTATCATACGAATACCAGGCGTGTATCTGAAACGCCGGGCTCACCTGATAGCTGCCGTCTATCCCATAGAGGCGGAAAGTACCCTTCTGCAGTCCATACGAATTGGGTCCGCCGTAGTCGTTCCTGGCATCTTCAACCGAAAACTGGAAAGCCAGTCTATCCGCCGGCGACCAATCCAGCATCGCCTTCCATTTGTCCTGTTTGCGATCCGCTATGTTCATCGGATTGATGGTTTGCTGCAAGGGTTCACCCCCCGGGTTGCTCGGCAACACATAGTCGGAGCCGTCCCGTTCGCTGTGCTGGTAGGCGAGAACTCCATTGACCGTCTCGGACATGGACTTGCGCAACTGGAGGCGATAGGTCCATTCATCCAGGCTTACCCTGAAGGGGACCCACGTCGTTCCCACCGTCGGCACCGTGCGGTCCTGCGCGTTGTATTCGACTCCGCCGAGGAGGCTGAACGCCTGCGGCAGGAGATAAGTAGCCTCCAGCTTTCCGATCTTGTTGGTGTACGAGAACGGCGTGTTGTACACCGGCGTCGCCCCGGATACGTACTGCTGCACCGGCGTCTTGTCCTCGAAATCCCGGTAACGAAGGTTGGCCAGGATGGAGAGCTTGGGCATCGGTTTTGAGGTAAGACCCATCTCGGCCAGAGTAGTGTCGAGCCTGCCATCCAAGTGGGTGGGCGCGTTTGCGTCCACCGGTCCTGGAGGCACGGGCGGGGTGGACAAATTCTCGTTCTGCGTCGCCTGCGAGTACGACAACTTGAACGTGCCGCGGGTGGTGGGCGTGAAGTCATAACCACCGTTCAGAAAAAGCTCGTTCGACTGGTTGTCCAGGGGCAGGCTGAGGTAGTAGGTCGCAGTGCCGATGGTAGTTACCGTCGAGTTGGCATTGGTGTACCACGTGCCGTAATACCCGCCTGACAACTGGAATCCCCCGCGGGAGTAGTTCAGGGCGGCATCGAATATGCGTATGGTGCTGTCGATCGGCTCGACCGCAAATTCAGGCGCTCCGCCACGGCCCCAGGGGCGCGTCCCCTCCTTGGTCTCGTTCCTGAATGAGGCGTTGAAGTTGAGCCCGGTCCCCAGGTTCTGAAAGAATTTCGCGGTGACGCGATCGCGGACCGTGCCCAGTTCCACGTTGTCTCCCGTACCGGGCGTGATGTTGATGACGTTCTGTGTGGTGCTGCCGATACCCTGCAAACCGGTGTTGTAGTTGAAGGCCTGGTCACGCGGGATGCGGCTGTATTCGAGCGAAAAGCCGGTTCTGCCCTGGCGCAGCCAATCCAGCTTGACCTCGCGGTCGTCGAGGCCCAGGTAGCGCGCCTTCAGGCCCAGCCAGGTGCCGGTTTCTTCGTTGAGTTTCACCATGTCGGCGTCGAGCAGGAGGTAGGTCCCGCTGTCACGCATGCCGTCGTAGATTCCGGTTTGCGGCCGGTCGCTGGACCAGTTCCCGATTCCGATGGAAATCGAATTCTCCGGGCTGTCGGCCGGCACGGAGCCGTAAAGATAATTCACCGGACCATCAGCGGCGAGCGCGGGGCCATAAGCTGCGAGCAGGGCCGCGGCAACGGCCGTCAACTTGAAGGTTTGCTCCATCTTGTTGCTCATGATGATCTCCCTCAAATCCGGCTAGCGACGGAACCGTCCGGCCGTCGGAGAATTCTGTCTGCTGTTGCTGCCGTGAATGTTGGTGTGGCAGTTGAGACAGCCCCTGCCCACTGTGCCGAGCTGCGAGGGACTGTTCGTCCTGCCGGTAGGCGGACCCGCGAACTGTACCGGGTGCCCGCTGGATGCATGGCAATCCTGGCACAGGAAAGGCGGGCGCGACTTGAGCAGATTGGCGATCGTCGAGCCGTGCGGCTGGTGGCAAATGGTGCAGTCTTCAGTCACCGGCTGGTGGTTGTGCACGAAGGGCCCGCGCTTCTCCATGTGGCATTGGTAGCAGGTCTCGACCACGCTGTTCCTTTCCATCTGCTTCGGATTGTTTCCATGCACATTGTGACAATCTGCGCAACTCACCTTGCCCTCCAGGATCGGATGGCGATAGGGCTTGTTGACCTGAACGCGCTGCTCCTTGTGGCAGGTGAAACAGACGGTCGGCTGTGTGAGCTTGTCGCGCACGCTGTCGTGCCTGGCGTGCACCTGGTGACATGAAGTGCAGGCAAGGTCGCGGCTGGCGTGGGTGCTGTCCTTCCAGTGCAGGCGCCTGGGGTCAGCCTGGTGGCAGGTGAGGCAGATCCTGTTCTTGGCATCGGCCGCCATGGTCTTCGAGCCTGGATTGACGACACCGCCGACGCCCCGGCCGCCACCCTTCTTGGCGTGCTCGAGTGCGCCGTCGCCGTGGCAAGCGAGGCACGCGCCGCGACTCGCCGCGGATCGCGAATCGGCCTTTACTCCATGCTTGGAGCCAACGTAGGAGTCATACTTCTCGACGTGACAGGCCTTGCAGATTTCCGCATCTGCCGCCTGCGCTCCGGCAAGCTGCGGCGAATGCGTGTCGACGCCGGCCACCACCAGCAATGTACCGACCCAGAGGGCTAGTACCCGGACCAACCGGCAGTGCGACCTATCTGACATGGACGATCTCCCCGTTTATGGGCTCGCCAAGTGGCTTTGCACATAAACTAACAAGCGTGGGGAGGTACTGCCTTGATATAGATCAAAGCGGCGTCCGTTATACACCCGGAGGAGCCGTTGACAGTGACTGCAACCCAGCAGAAATCCTGACTTGCAGCAATGTCCAAGGCTGCTGGTGGACAGCTTGGACGGGGGGCAGCCCTCGAACGGATCGAGGCTGGCGTGAGCGAAGTGAAAAGCCGTCGCAACGGGCGAGACCGCTTTCGAAGGGCCCGCTGACGTGGGGACGTTACGAGGAGGCGCAGCCCCCTTGTTCAGAGCTTCCTCAGCGTACTTCGGAACCGATCACCACGGTGACTCCCGTGGCGCCCGTCCTGACCGGCGCGGTGAGCCCTTCGAGGTCTCCTGGCTGAGAGGTAGGGTTGCCGCTCTTCGAGATGCGCGCGCCGATCACGACCAGCGCGTGGCTCGAAAGCTTGCTGGCCGGCGTCATCGCCATCGTGTCGTCGAGCGTAAAAGCGGCCGGCAGATCGCGCACGCGCTTGCGCATCACCGCGAGCGGCATGCGGGGCCCTTCCGCCGGGCGCGCGAAGATGAACACCGTGTCGTCGGGCGAAGCCTTCGCTGCAACGCCGGGCGATAGCCGCACCGTGCCGCTGACAGAGGCCGCTACGGCCGCTGCGACGGGTTTCGCCGACGGTGCGGCCTTGGCCGTGCCGGCAAACTGGCGCGCGTCCGCGATGCTGTCCCGTACCGAATCGGCAATGTCGGAATCCGGTGGCACCACCTTGAGGATCCGCTCCCAGTAGGCGATGGCGTCCTTGAATTTCTTGTCCTGGAATGCCACCGTGCCCGCCAGCAGCAGCGCCTTCACGTTCTGCGGATCCACCTTCAGCGCCAGCGCGATGAGGCGCTCCGGCTCACCCTTGAGGTTGCGGCCCTGGGCCATGGCGAGCGCGTCCGCGTAGTCGGCGAGCAGTTGCGCGTCGGGCTCCGACCGCTTCACCGCGTTGGCATAGGCGGCGGCGGCATCGGTATGGCGGTCGAGCACCGCGTAGGAACGGCCCAGCATGGTCCATCCTTTCGCGTCTTCGGGATTTTCCGTCATGCGCGCCGCGAGACGATCGACCATGCCCTCGATCTGCTCGCGGGTGATCGCGTGACCGTCGCGGGTCGCGGCGCCGGGCGCCAGAGCGGCTGGATTGCCGACGGCAAAGTACAGCAGCAGTGCCGCAATGGGCACCGCCGCGGCCACCGCCATAGCCGTCCCCCATCCGCTGGCCTGCGTGGCTCGGGTGCCGCCGCCGGTGCGCACATCGTCGAGCAGCCGCTGCTCGATTTCGCGGCGCGCTTCGTCGCGCTGCTCCGGGCCCAGGGTCCCGGCCGCAAGGTCGGCATCGAGCTCTTGCAGTTGATCGCGATGGATGGCGACATTGGCCGCATCGGGCGTCGCGGCGCCGGTTGCACGGCGGCGTCCGAACAGCGGGGGCAGCACGAAGGCGAGCGCGACCGCTGCCAGCAGCGCCGCTATGCTCCAGAATACCGTCACTTGCGCCTCGCCTCGGCGCCGTCCGCCAGCAGCGCTTGCGCGCGGGACCGCTGCTCGTCCGAGAGCCCGGGCTGCGCTTCGCTGCGCCGGCGCTTGAGCCGGTAATAGAGAGCCGCGAACCCGGCGAGCATCAACAGCGCCGGTCCCGCCCACAGCAGCATGGTCGTGGCCTTGAGGGGTGGGCGATAACGCACGAAATCGCCATAACGCGCCACCATGTAATCCACGATGTCACGATCGCTCGCGCCCTGCTGCATCTGTTCCCGGATCTGGTCGCGGAGATCCACGGCGAGCGGCGCGTTCGAATCGGCGAGCGTCTGGTTCTGGCACACCAGGCAGCGCAGTTCGGTCGCGACTGCCGTTACCCGCGCCTCCAGCGCCGGGTCGGCCGCCGCCGGCGCCGCCTCGCCGGCCCATGCGGCGCCCGACAGGGCAAGCATCAGAATAGTCAGCCAGCAACGCATGTCAGCTACAAGAAATAGACAGGATTAACAGGGTTAAGCCGAAACAAAATCAAGAGCAAAAATAGACAGGATTAACAGGATTAGACCGAAACAAAATCAGAACGGGTGTTCCCGTTTGAGTCTTGTTCGTCATCCTGGGTCTTGGTGTTGTTTTAATCTTGTATATCCCCTTCCCCCGCGTGCGGGGGAAGGTAGGATGGTGGCGCCCTGACCAGGGCGTGTTAATCCTGTCCATTTATTCTTCACCTTTTGTTGAGCTCGGCAATGAGCGGCACGATCTTGTCCTTGAGTATCGCGGGCGTCACCGGCCCGATGCGCTTGTAGCGGATCACGCCCTGACGGTCGATCACGTAGGTCTCGGGCACGCCGTAGACGCCGTAGTCGATGCCGACGCGGCCGTCGGCATCGAACATCGACGCCTGGTAGGGGTCGCCGAAGCGCTTGAGCCAGGCGATCGCATCATCGCGCTTGTCCTTGTAATTGAGCCCGTAGACGGGTGCGATTCCCGAACTGGCAAGGTCCGCGAGCACCGGGTGCTCGTCGCGGCAGGCGGCGCACCACGAGGCCCAGACGTTGAGCACCCACACCTTGCCGTGGAGCTCCTTTAAAGCAATCGATTTCTCGGGCTGGTGCAACTGCGGCAACTGGAATGCCGGCGCGGGCTTGCCGATGAGCGGCGAGGGAACTTCGCGTGGATTGAGCGAGAGCCCGACGCCGAGCAGCAGCACCAGCGCGACGAAGACGCCGAGCGGCAGGAGGTAGCGGTTCATGCTCAAAGCTTCGGAACCGCCGATGAACGCCGATACACGCCGATCAATTCGAAAATGAATACCACCCCCATCCCAACCTTCCCCCTGAGGGGGAAGGAGATTTTCTTGTGTGCGGGCCACAGAATGAGTTCCCTCCCTCTCAGGGGGAGGGCTAGGGTGGGGGTGGTTCTTGATTGGATGTTCATCGGCGTGTATCGGCGTTCATCGGCGGCTAAATAGTTTTTAGCCTGCGCGGCCCGCCGCGGCGGCGTACGGTGACGGCCGCGGCTCGCGCGCCCCGACGCGGTAGCGCCGGTCGGTCGCCGCGAGCAGCCCGCCGAGCGCCATCAGCACGCAGCCGATCCAGATCCAGGCGATGAACGGCTTGTAGTGCACGCGCACCAGCCAGGCGTCGGGGCCGACCGCTTCGGAGAGGGCGACGTAGAGGTGGCGGAACACGCCGTAGTCGATGGCGGCCTCGGTCATCGCCGATTCCTGCACCCGGTAGACGCGCCGCTCCGGGTACAGCGTCGCGACCGCACGGCCATCATTGGCGACGGAGAGGGTCGCCCGCGCCGCGAGGTAGTTTGGGCCCTGCACATCCCTGACGCCGTCGAAGCGGAACGTATAGCCGCCGAGTTCCACGGTGTCTCCCGGCGCCATGCGCACGTCCTTCTCGGCCTCGTAGCTCTTGACCAGCGTCACGCCGATCACGAATACCGCGACGCCGACGTGAGCGAGCAGCATGCCGTAGTAGGAGCGCGGCGTTCCGCGCAGCCGGTTGACGATGCCCGCGCCGCCGCCTGCGTGCTGCACGCGGTCCGCCAGGCTGGTAGCAGCGGACGCGATGATCCACGCCGCGAGCCAGATGCCGAACCCGGCCAGCGCGCTGAAGCGCCCCATGGCGAACGGCACCACCAGCGCGGCCGCGACGCTGATGCCGAGCGCCCAGCGCAGCCGCGCCGCGAGTTCCGGCAGTTGCGCTTTCTTCCAGCGCGCGATCGGGCCGACCCCCATCAGGAACAGCGCCGGGGCCATCAGCGGCAGGAACACCGTTTCGAAATAGGGCGGCCCCACGGAGAGCTTGCCGAGCCCTAGCGCGTCCAGCGCCAGCGGGTAGAGCGTGCCGAGCAACACCGAGCCGGCGGCCGCGAGGAGCAGCACGTTGTTGGAGAGCAGCAGCGATTCACGCGACACCAACTCGAAGCGGCCGCCGGCGCCGATGCGCTGCGCGCGCCAGGCGTAGAGCGCGAGCGCGCCGCCGACCACGACGGCGAGAAACGCGAGGATGAAGACGCCGCGCCGGGGGTCGGTCGCGAAGGCATGCACCGAGGTGAGCACGCCGGAGCGCACGAGGAAGGTGCCGAGCAGCGACAGCGCGAAAGCGAGAATCGCCAGCAGCACGGTCCAGGCCTTGAAGCCGCCGCGCTTTTCGGTGACCGCGAGCGAATGAATCAGCGCGGTGCCGACCAGCCACGGCATGAAGGAGGCGTTTTCCACCGGGTCCCAGAACCACCAGCCGCCCCAGCCGAGCTCGTAGTAGGCCCAGAAGCTGCCGAGCGCGATGCCGAGCGTGAGAAACACCCACGCCACCGTGGTCCACGGGCGCGACCAGCGTGCCCAGGTCGCGTCCAGCCGGCCCGCGAGCAGGGCAGCGATGGCGAACGCGAACGCCACCGAGAAGCCGACGTAACCCATGTAGAGGAGCGGCGGGTGAAACACCATCCCCGGGTCCTGCAGCAGCGGGTTCAAGTCGCGGCCGTCCGGCGCGGCCGGCAGCAGGCGGTCGAACGGATTGGAAGTAAACAGCATGAACGCGAGGAAGCCGACGCTCACCAGCCCCATCACGCCGAGCACCCGCGCCACCACGTCTTCCGGCAGATGGCGGCTGAACACCGTCACCGCCAGCGTCCATATCGTCAGCACCAGCACCCACAACAGCAGCGAGCCTTCGTGGGAACCCCAGGTTGCAGCGAAGCGATATTGCAGCGGCAGGTGGGAGTTGGAATTGGTGGCGACGTTCAATACCGAGAAGTCGTTGGTGACGAACGAGTAAGCGAGACAGCCGAATGCGAGCGCGACGAACACGAACTGGCCCTGGGCGGCGGGGCGCGCGACCGCCATCCACGCGGCGTTGCCGCGCGCCGCGCCGGCGATCGGCAGTATGCTCTGCACCAGAGCGAGGCACAGTGCGAGCACCAGTGCAATCTGTCCCAGTTCGGGGATCATCGCTGTCCTCCGCCGCCAACCACGGTCTGCGTGGCCTTGTGATTGGTTTCCTGCGCGCGCTTCACCGCCTCCGCAGCCTCGGGCGGCATGTAGTTCTCGTCGTGCTTGGCGAGCACTTCGGCTGCCTGGAATACGCCATCGGGGCCGACGCGGCCCTGCGCGACGACGCCCTTGCCCTCGCGGAACAGGTCCGGCAGCGCGCCGCGGTACACCACCGGGACGCTCTTCGCGGTGTCGGTGACGATGAAGCGCACCGTCACCCCGTCGGGCTGGCGCTTGACGCTGCCGGTCTCCACCATGCCGCCGATGCGGAAGGTCTTGCCCAGAGGCGCTTCTTTGGCCGCAACCTGGGAAGGGGTGAAGAAGAACACGAGATTCTGCTGAAAGGCGCTGAGAACGAGGCCCGCGACCACCGCCAGCGCGGCGAGGCCCCCGCCCACGAGGGCGACGCGCCTGGTGCGCGGCTTCATGTCCGGCCTCCCGTGTCGCGGCGGCCGAGCTGCTCGACGGCGGCGCGCCTGCGGTTGCGGAGCAGGATGATTTCCATGACGATCAGACCAGCGGTGACAGCGTACGATCCCCAGACGTAGAGCGCGTAGCCCCCCATCTCAAAAAAAGCAGACCAGCTTGCCCAGTTCATAGCGTCAACCCCCCCAATACAGCCGCCGATGAACGCCGATGAACGCCGACATATCCCGATCCACGAACTGGTTAGTTGCGTATTTCATCTGCGTCTATCGGCGTTTATCTGCGGCTAATTCTTGATTCTTGAGGCGGATTGTAGCCAGTCGGCGTTGCGCTCGCGCTCGAGGATGATCGAGCGCGCCCGGTGCAGTGCCGCGGCGATGCTGTAGAACCAGGCCGCGAGCGCCATCACGATCATGCCGGTGAACATGGTCGCCGCCATCGTCGGCGCGCTGGTGAGGCTGACCGAGGCGCCCTGGTGCAGCGTGTTCCACCATTTTACGGAGAAATAGATGATCGGGATGTTGATGACGCCGACCAGCGCCAGCACCGCCCCGGCGCGGTCGGCGCGGCGCGGCTCGTCGATCGCGGCCTGGAGCGCCATGAAACCGAAGTAGAGGAACAGCAGGATCAGCTCCGAGGTGAGCCGCGCGTCCCACACCCACCACGTGCCCCAGGTCGGCTTGCCCCACAGTGAGCCGGTCCACAGCGCGATGAAGGTGAACAGCGCGCCGGTCGGGGCGAGGGCGGACGCCATCATGTGCGAAAGCCGCGTATTGAATACCAGCCCGACGCCCGCCCAGAATGCCATCAACAGGTAGATGAACATGGACATCCACGCGGCGGGCACGTGCAGGAAGATGATGCGATAAGACTCGCCCTGCTGGTGGTCGGTGGGCGCGACGAAGAAGCCGACGTACAAGCCGGCACCACAAAGCGCCGCCGCCGCCCACGCGAACCATGGAATCATGGCGCCGGCGAGGGGATAGAAGGCCTGCGGGGACGCGTACTTGAACCAGTTGACGTTCCCGAT
>CAZCGD010000631.1:0-10809 GCA_964498105.1 uncultured Streptomycetaceae bacterium | reverse complement strand
GACCGCGCGCTCGCCGCCACCGACCGCATCATCATGCTCGAGCCGCGCGCGGCCGAGGAATACCGCGACCGCGCGGCCATCTACAACGACCTGGAATGTTTCCGCGCCGCGCTCTCCGACTTCCGCAACTACCTCATGCTCAAGCCGGGGGCGGACGATGCCCCGGTGGTTCAGCGCAAGGTGGTGGAGCTGCAGCAGATCGCTGCGCGGCTTAACTGATGTTGAACCGCCTAGGCGTCAAGAAAAGCTGAGACACGAAGGACACGAAGGACACGAAGGAAAGACAAAACAATAATTGAACCGCCGAGACCGCTGAGAGAAACAAGAATAGTCGAACCGCCAGGACGCCAGGAATCTCTAGCCGGGTTCTGATTCCCGCCCCACATCGCTTTGCCGACTTGATTGTAATTGTTGTTTCTCTTGGCGCCTTGGCGGCTAATTGGTTTTAGGGTCCGTGGGCGTCCCCGGCGCCGGCGCGGCGGGCGTAGCCGCGGGCGCGTCCGGCTTCTGTTTCGGCTTGGCCTCGGGTTCCGGATCATCTTCTTCGGGCGCGTTGCCGTCGTAGACCAGGTTGCGGCGGCGCTGCAGGTAGGCGTCGCGCACGAACTCGTAAGGGTCGAGCGCGGCAACTTCGAGTATCTTGCTCGCCGCGAGCAGTTCGGCGCGGCGGTTTACAAAGTACAGGCCGAAGGCAGCGTAGCGGTCCCGGTCCGGCTCGATATAGGTAAGCGGGTCGGTTCTCCAGTCGACGACGAAGCCGACTCCGTCGCGCAGCGAGCTGGGGCCGAAAAAAGGAAGCACGAGATAGGGACCGGAGCCTATCCCCCAGCGGCCGAGCGTCTGCCCGAAATCCTCCTGGTGTTTCTCCAGGCCGATCTCCGTGGCGACGTCGATCAGCCCCAGCAACCCGATAGTGGTATTGACGATGATGCGGCACAGGTCCATGCCGGCGTCCGTCACCTTGCCCTGCAGGAGGTTGTTGAGCGCGACGATCACGTCGTGGATATTGGAGAAGAAATTGCCGATGCCGGTGCGCACGAACTGCGGCAGCACGGCCTGGTAGACCTCGGCCACGGGCTTGAACAGGACCTTGTCCACGGCGTCATTGAACTGGTAGACGCCGCGGTTGAACGGTTCGAGGGGGTCGCGCGGGTTGCCGTTGGTGGCGCAGCCGCCGAGCAGTACCACCGCAACCACGCTCCCCAGGACGAGCGCGCGGAGGCGCGAAAAGCGACGGGAAACAGGGGACATTGCGATGTTGTGTGACACTGTAACGGTTGATTATACCAAGCATTTTCCTGAGAGCCGGATCCGTGTTCCTCGCTCCGGCGCGCCCCCTGCTATACTCCTCGCCATCGCGGGGGGCACTTGCCCGCGTCCAGTGACCATCCGACTCGAGGATCCCGACCATGCTGCAAAAAGTGAAACCCGCGGTTCAGTTGAAGGACATGAGCCTGTTCCGCCAGCAGTGCTACATCGACGGCCAATGGGTGGATGCCGACGACAAATCCACCATCGCGGTCTACAACCCGGCCGACGGCCAGCAGATCGGCACCGTGCCCAACATGGGCGCGGCCGAAACGCGGCGCGCGATCGAGGCGGCGAACGCGGCCTGGCCCGCGTGGCGCGCGAAGAGCGCGAAGGAACGCGCCGCGATCCTGCGCAAATGGTTCGACCTGATGATGGCCAACCAGGAAGATCTCGCGGTGCTGATGACGGTGGAGCAGGGCAAGCCCCTCGCCGAATCGCGCGGCGAGATCGCCTACGGCGCCTCGTTTATCGAGTGGTTTGCCGAGGAAGGCAAGCGCATCTACGGCGACACCATCCCGGCGGCGGCGCCCGACCGGCGCATCGTGGTGATCAAGCAGCCGATCGGGGTGTGCGCAGCCGTGACGCCGTGGAACTTTCCCAACGCCATGATTACGCGCAAGGCCGGCCCCGCGCTCGCCGCGGGCTGCACCATGGTGATCAAGCCCGCGAGCATGACGCCCTATTCGGCCACCGCACTGTGCGAACTTGCCGAGCGCGCCGGCATTCCCAGGGGCGTGCTGTCAGTGGTGACCGGCGCCGCTGCCCCCATCGGCAAGGAACTCACGACCAATCCGCTGGTGCGCAAGTTCACCTTCACCGGCTCCACTGAAGTCGGCAAGAAGCTGATGGAGCAGTGCGCCAGCACGGTGAAGAAGGTGTCGCTCGAGCTGGGCGGCAACGCGCCCTTCATCGTGTTCGACGACGCCGACCTCGACGCGGCTGTCGAAGGCGCGCTGGCTTCCAAGTTCCGCAATACCGGCCAGACCTGCGTCTGCGCCAACCGCATCTTCGTGCAGGACGGCGTCTACGACAGGTTCGCGGCCAGGCTCGGCGAGAAAGTCGGGGCGATGAAAGTCGGCAACGGCCTCGAAAGCGGCGTGGTGCAGGGGCCGCTGATCGAGAAGAAGGCGGTCGAGAAGGTCGAGGAGCATATCGCGGACGCGCTGGCAAAGGGCGCGAAAGTCCTGACCGGCGGCAAGCGGCACGAGAAGGGCGGCCAGTTCTTCCAGCCCACCGTGCTGACCGGCGTCACCCCCGCGATGAAGATCACGCACGAGGAAACTTTCGGGCCGGTGGCGCCGCTCTACCGCTTCAAGGCCGAGGACGAGCTGATCCGGCTCGCCAATGACACCGAGTACGGGCTGGCGGCGTACTTCTACAGCCGCGACATCGGCCGCATCTGGCGCGTGGCGGAGGCGATCGGGGCCGGCATCATCGGCATCAACATCGGCATCATCTCGACTGAAGTCGCGCCGTTCGGCGGCATGAAGGAATCCGGCATCGGCCGCGAGGGCTCCAAGTACGGCATCGAGGAATTCCTCGAGGTGAAGTACCTGTGCATGGGCGGCCTCGACAAGTAGGCGGCCGCCTACGACAGAAAACGCCACCCGAGCGGTGGCGTTTTCTATTGGAAGGCGTGAATCGTGAATCGTGAATGGTAAATCGTGATTCGACCTGGTGCGAGTTACCAGTCACCGGTCACTTGTCACGGGTCACTGTAATTGCGCGGCGATGTGTTTGCCGAAGGCCTGAGTCCCCAGCTTGCCCTTCAAGTCCTGTGTGCGCGTGTCCGGACTCTGGAGGGCGGCGTCGATGGCTGCTTCGATTGCCTTGGCGGCCTGGTCGAACTCCGGGCGCTGGTGCTTTGCGGCGAGCCACTCGAACAGCATTACCGCCGACAGGATGAGGGAAGTCGGATTGGCCTTGTCCTGGCCCTGGATGTCGGGCGCGGAGCCGTGCTGGGCCTGGGCGCAGCACGCCTCGTCCCCCGCCATGACGGAGCCCGCCAAGCCCAGGCTGCCGGAGATCTCGGACGCCTCGTCGGAGAGGATGTCGCCGAACATGTTGCCGGTGACGATGCAGTCGAATTTGGAGGGGTCGCGAACGAGCAGGGCGGCCATGGCGTCCACGATCTTTTCATCGAGCTCGACGTCGGGGTATTCCTTAGCCACCTTGCGCACTTCGCGCAGGAACAGGCCATCGGAGAGATGGAACACGTTGGCCTTGTGCACTGCGGTGACTTTCTTGCGGCGCTTCCTTGCCCATTCGAAGCCGACACGCGCAATGCGCTCGCACTGGCGCGCCGTCACCTTGCGCACGGCGAGCGCCATGTCCTCGGTCGGCATGAACTCGCCGCGCCCCATGAACATATTGCGGTCGGCGTAGAAGCCCTCGGTGCACTCGCGGAAAATCACCAGGTCCACGGGCTTGCCGGTCAACCCCACGCCCATGCGCGATTTTGCCGGGCGGATGTTGGCGAAGAGGTCGAGTTTCACGCGCAGTTCGCCCGAGGGGTTGATGCCGCCTTGCTCCCGCGGCGGATACTGAAGGTGGTCAACCGGGCCGAGGATGATGCCCGGCGCTATCCGCGCGGCGTCCATCACGCGCCCCGGCAGGGTGGAGCCCTCATTTTTCAGCGTCACCATGCCGATATCCATCATCTGCCATTCGAGGCCGAGCTTGAACTTCGCGTTGGCGCGGTCGAGCACTCCGAGCGTCGCCTGCGTGATCTCGGGGCCGATGCCGTCGCCGGGAAGTACCAGAATCTTCACTGCAAACCCCGGAAGATAGCCGCCAAGACGCCAAGAACGCCAAGAAATACAGGAATCGTAATCATCGAGTACGCGAGAAGAATATAACTGATGAAATCGCCGGTAATGGTGCGCAAGCGATTGTTATAGTCAGGGCGCGATTGTAACATCCGTATACGAAAGACCGTCCTGCTGAGGTAGCCATGTACGAGGGATTCAGGAAGTTCGAGATTCAAACTTCGGACCCGGAGGTGAAGATCGTCGGGCGTGTGGGCGGTAAGGGGCCGGCGGTGCTGCTCATCCATGGCAACCCGCTAACCCACGTGCACTGGCACCTGGTCGCGCCGCGGCTGGCGAAGGATTTCACGGTGGTGGCGACCGACCTGCGCGGCTACGGCGACAGCGGCAAGCCGCGTGGGAAGGACGACCATAGCAACTACTCGTTCCGGCGCATGGCCCAGGACCAGGTGGACGTCATGGCGCACCTGGGCTTCAAGCAGTTCCTCGTCGCGGGGCACGACCGCGGCGGACGCACCGCCTATCGCATGGCGCTGGACCATCCGGACAAGGTGCTCAAGTTCGCAGCCTTCGACATCCTGCCAACGCACCACGTGCTGAGCAACATCACGCGCGGTTGGGCGCTCGCGTCGTTCCACTGGTTCTTCATGGCGCAGCCCTACGACATCCCGGAGAAGCTGATCGAGGGCAAGGAGGACTATTACATCCTCAACAAGCTCACCAGGATGGGCATCGGCAAGGGCGGCTTTTCCAAGGAGACCCTGGCCGAATACGCGCGCGTTTGCACTCCCGAGAATATCCACGGCGTGTGTGAGGACTACCGCGCAGCCGTGACGGTGGACTTCGAGATGGACAAGGCCGACTTCGAGGCGGGCCGCAAGATCAAGTGTCCGACCGCGATCTACTGGGGCGAGAAGAGCCACACCGAGAAATTCTTCGACCCGCGCAAGGCCTGGCCGCCGTACTGTGAGAACATCTGGCGCATTCGGCCGCTGCCGTGCGGACACTACCCGGCGGAGCAGGTGCCGGACGAGGTTTACAATGAGCTGTCAGCCTTTTTCAAAGGCTGACAGTTCTGAAGGCGTCGCAGGTGAAACGTCTCAGGTACAGCGTCGCAGATGAAACGTTGCAGGTACAGCGTCGCAGATACGGCGTCTCAGATACAGCGAGGGTGCGACGTGGCAACTACTTGGGACGCATTACCTGAGACGAGTTATCTGAGACGCATTACCTGAGACGTATTACCTGAGACGCATTACCTGAGACGCATTACCTGAGACGGTTTATCTGGGACGCTGTCAAGGCAATGGACTTCCTGATCGAGCCCCGCGAGCTGCTGGAGCAGGCGCGGCAATCCGCTGTCGTGATCCTCGATACGCGCGTGCCGGCCGAGTACGCGAAAGGCCACATCCCGGGCGCGATCAACTTCAGCGCCTACGACCTCTTCGCGCTCGACACGAGCGCGGCCGGGCTGTCGGCGTTTGCCCGGGACATGGCGGCGCGCTACGCCGCCGCCGGTGTTTCCAACAGTCGGGCGGTGGCGGTGTACGAGATGGATACCGGGATGCGCGCCGCGCGCGATGCCTGGATTCTTCAATATATCGGCCACCCACGGGTGCAACTGCTGCACGGCGGGCTGGCGGCGTGGCGCACGGCCGACGGCAATCTCAGTTCGGATGCCGCGGAAGACTGGACCGTGGGCATGCGCGTGCGCGAGCGCGGCGGAATGGCCATCGGCTTCGACGAGATCGCCGGGCGCCTCGGCCGCGGCGGCCTGACGCTGCTCGACGTGCGCGACGCTGACGAGCATGCCGGCCGCGACAAGACAGCGTGTTGCCCGCGCCGCGGCGCCATTCCCGGATCAGTGTGGATCGAGTGGAAGCAGTTCCTGCAAGGCGGGCGCTTCAAGTCACCGGAAGCGATACGTGGCTTGCTCCGCGAGAGCGGGGTAGACCTGGAATCGGAACTCGTGCCGTATTGCCACCGCGGCGCGCGCTCCGCCAACACCTACTACGCGCTGCAGCACGCCGGGTTGACGAAAGTGCGTAACTACATCGGCTCTTGGCACGAGTGGTCGGCCCGATCGGAACTGCCGCTCGAGCGGCCGTGACCAGCGTCGCAGATAGTGCGTCGCAGATACAGCGTCGCAGGTACAACGTCGCAGATACGGCGCCCTGGGAAACGCACTACCTGAGACGCCTCATCTGAGACGATCTATCTGAGACGCCTTATCTGAGACGCTTTGGCTGCGGGCCCGCTACTGCAGCCCGTATAGTCGCTTGCCAGCGACTGGCATCTTCGCCATCAGCACGTCGCCGGAGAGGGCCTCGGTGATGTAGATGGTCTTGTTGTCGGGCCCGCCGAACGCGCAGTTGTCGAGGTGATGGTGGTGATGTCCCTCGGCGTAGACGAGGTGGGTCGGCAGCATGTTGGCGTCGAAGCGCCAGATGCCGACACCGAGGTGGCACACCAGCAATCCGTTGTCGGAGTCCATTTCGATGCCGTCGGGCCCGGCCGCGCCCCCGGACAGTTGAATCGCCACGCCGGTTTTCGACACGTTGCCGTCGGCCATGAGCGGCAGGCGCCAGATCTGCTGCGAGCGGGTGACGGCGACGTAGCAGTGCTTCTCGGTGGTGGAGAGGGTAATGCCGTTGGGGCTGGGCACGTTGGCGGCGAGCCGGTCGAGCGCGCCGTTCGCGCGCAGGCGGTAGACGCGTCCCGTCGGGTCCGCGATGCCGGTCTGCCCCTGGTCGGTGAAGTAGAGATCCCCGTTGGAGGCGAAGTGCAGGTCGTTCAAGCCCTTGAAGCTCTCGCTGAAGGCGCTTCCCAGCAGGGTTTCGAGCTTGCCGGTCTTCGGGTCGAGCGCGAGCAGGCCCTGCTTGTAGCAAGTGATGAAGGCGCGCCCGTCCTTGTGGAATTTGAGCCCGTTCGGCCAGCCGTCGTACTGGACGATCAGCTCCCATTCCTGCTTTGGCGAGATGCGGAAGATGCGGCCGAAGGGGATGTCCACGATCCACAGGTTGCCGGCGCGATCGAACGAGGGGCCTTCGAGGAAGCATTCGACTTCCGCGCCCTGGCGGTTGGGATCGGACCACGCGGTGCGGCCTTTCTTGCGGAACTTGGCGGGCATCGAGGTGTAGACCTCGGCCTTGATTTTTTCGAGCGGCTGGAAGGGGTTGAACATAAAATCGGTGAATGGTGAATGGTGGCGAGTGTCGAGTGTCGAGTGTCGAGTGTCGAGTGTCGAGTGTCGGGTGTCGAGTGATTAATGGGTCGGGCGGAAGACGGCGAAGACCTTGTCGGAGTTCGTGATCCAGGATTCGAGGAATATTGATTCGTCGGGTTTCTTGCGGCCCAGTTCGTGCATCGCGCCCGCCAGGCAGAACCAGTTGAGCAGCTCGTGGTGCCCGCGGTCCTCGACTTCTTCGAGCGTGGTGTTGCGCCACAGCTCCCAGTCGCCGTTCTTCAGCGCCTCGTAGTAGCGCTTGTCGGCCTCGACGTCCGGGAACATCCGCGAGTGTTTCTGCACCAGGAACGAATGGCTCCAGCTGGAGGAGGCGATGACCGCCACGCGCCAGGGGCTGCGCTCGAGCGCGCGGGCAACGGCGCCGCCCACCTGGAAGCAGCGCCACGGTTGTGGCGCGGGCGGGTCGAGGTCGCTCTCCCCGCCCGGCAACTGCGCGGCTGCCGACGGTGACAAGGGCACGCCATTGGCAGCGATCAGCCAGCGCCCGTACGCGTTCACCGCGAAGGGCACTACCGGGTAGGGAAATCCCTTGCGGTCGTAGTCGAGGTAGAGCACCGAATTCGCGAAAGCGTGACCGAGCGGGTGGTGCAGCGGTTTGTAGGCGTAGGCCACGTCGACGCCTTCCTTCAGCAGTGCAGTCGCCAGGTACTTGCCGCCAGCGCGGTGGCCTTTAATCGTGAAAGTCTTCTCGTCGGGCTCGTCCCACGCATTGCGCCCGCGGCGGTAGCCCTTCCACGGCTGGATGTCCACCGCGTCGTAGGCGAGAACGGAGAAAGCCGGCACGCAGTCCTCGCGGAAATTTTCGTACTGATCGTCGCCCCAGATCAGCACGAAGTCGGGGTTGAAGGCATCGAGCTCGGCCCGGATCTTCCGGAACTGGTCGATCAGATCCTGGCGATGCTGGTCGGAGTGGGCCTGCCCCCGGTCGTTGCCCCACTGTTCGCGCATGGTGGGATGCCAGTTCTCCACCGCACGCAACCGCTCGGTGAGCGCGGGATCGTCCAGGACCTTCTGCATGCGCCAGCTCATATTCGACTGGTTCGCAAGGTTCGGGTAGTGGGTAATGCCGAGACCAAGAATCTGGCCCATGACTGTTCTCCTCTTGCGTTAGCCGTCAGCCGTCAGTAGTCACTCGGCTTTGAGGTTGGCGGCCTTGATCACCTTGGTCCATTTGCCGGTTTCCGACTTGATATACGCGGCGAAATGCTCCGGCGAGCTGGGCGCGGCCTCGATGCCCTGGTCGAGCAACGCCTGTCTGACGTCGGCCATCTCGAGCACCGTCACGGTCGCCTTGTGCAATCGTTCCATGACGGGGCGGGGCGTCGCGGCCGGCACGACGTAGCCGTACCAATTGGTGGCTTCGTAGCCCTTGAGCGCCGCTTCGGCGACCGTGGGCACGTCGGGGAGCGCCACGGCACGCCGCGGGCCGGTGACGGCGAGCGCGCGCGCCTTCCCGGCTTTGACCTGCGGTACGGCAGTCGAAATCACTGCAATGAAGATCTCGACGTGTCCTGCCACGAGATCGATCAGCGCCGGCCCACCGCCCTTGTACGGCACGTGCACCAGGTTGACTTTCGCCATGCCCTTGAAGAGTTCACCGGCGAGGTGTCCAGGACTGGCGTTTCCCGAGGAAGCGAAATTGAGGGCGCCCGGCCTTGCTCTCGCCAGCGCGATCAGCTCTTTGAGCGAGCGCGGCGGCAGGTTGGGGTGCACGATGAAGATATTCTGCAGCGCAACCGCCTGCGAGATCGGCGCGAAATCCTTCAGCGGATCGTAGGGCACTTTGCTGGTGGCGGGGGAGAGCACCAGCGAGCCGATCGTCGCGAGATGGATGGCGTAGCCGTCGGGCGCGGCTTTGGCGGCGAGGTCGGAGCCAATCACGCCGTTCGCGCCCGGACGGTTGTCGACAATGAACTGCTGCTTGAAGATCCCGGTGTACTTGGGCGCCATCAGCCGCGCGACGAGGTCCGTCGCGCCGCCCGGCGGAAAGCCGATGATGATGCGCACGGGCTTGACGGGATACTCCTGCGCCGCGGTCGGCAGCGCGAAAGCGATCGCGATACAGGCGATGAGTATTATCTTTGGCAACCCCGTCACTTCGTCACCGCGTCACTCGACACTCACCACTCAACACTCAACACTCAACACTCAACACTCAGCACTGATCAAGGCTCTGCCTTGAGCCCGGCGGCCTTGACCACCTTGGCCCATTTGGAAAGTTCGGACTTGATATAGGCCCCGAACGCCTCGGGCGATTCCGGCGCGGAATCCAGGCCCTGCTTGAACAGGATTTCCTTGATGTCTGGCGTCAACAGGGCCGTGGAAATGTCCTTGTTGAGGCGCATGACGATCGCGCGGGACGTTTTGGCCGGGACCAACACGCCGTACCAGTTGTTCGCCTCGAATCCCTTGAGTCCCGTCTCCGCGACCGTGGGCAGATCGGGCACCAGCGGTGAACGCTTCAAGGTAGTCACGGCGAGCGCCCGGATCTTCCCGGCCTTGATGTGCCCGACCGCGCTGGCGGCCGTCGCGAAGATCAACTGGATGTTGCCGCCCAGCAGGTCGATCATGGCCGGGCCGCCGCCTTTATACGGGACGTGCGTCATCTTGACCCCGGTCTGAAGATTGAACAGCTCGAGGGCGAGGTGTCCGGCCCCGCCCACCCCGGAAGACCCGGCATTGAGCGATTTCGTCTTCGCCAGCGCGATCAACTCCTTCACCGACTTGGCCGGCACCGACGGGTGCAGCACCAGGACGTTGGTTGAATCTACCGCGCGCGTCACCGGCGCCAGGTCCTTGATCGGGTCGAATGGGAGCTTTTCGTAGAGGGCGGGGTTGATCGCGAGCGCGGCGATCGTGCCCATCAATATGGTGTAGCCATCCGGATTGGATTTGGAGACGATGTCGGTTGCGATATTGCCGGTCGCGCCGGGGCGGTTATCCACGATGATTTGCTGACCGAGCAGTGCGGTGAGCTTGGGCGCGATCGCGCGGGCGGTGGCGTCGGTGCCGCCGCCGGGGGCGAAACCCACCAGCATGCGGATCGGGCGCTGCGGCCAATCTGCGGCGCGCGCTCCGGCAACCGTCAGGGTAGACGCAATGAGTGCGCCGCAGATCAATATAAATACTCTTCCGTGTCCCATGTTCATCGTATTCTCCTCGATGGTTCCGTGTGTTTCCGTGGCTAAAACTGTTTTTGGCTGGATGCCATTTTCGCCGCGATCCGGAATGCGTGCTCCAGTGCACCGGGGTCGGCTTTGCCCTGGCCGACGATGTCGTAAGCGGTGCCGTGCGCCGGCGTGGTGAACACGGTCTTCAGCCCGGCGGTGACGGGGACGCCCTTGCTGAAGCCCAGCAGCTTGGTCGCGATCTGGCCCTGGTCGTGGTACATCATCACCACGCCGTCGAAGTCGCCGTTCCTGGCCTTGATGAAGATGGCGTCGGACGAAATGGGGCCGGTGCAGTTCACGCCGGCCGCGCGCA
>CAZCGD010000630.1:0-2460 GCA_964498105.1 uncultured Streptomycetaceae bacterium | reverse complement strand
CGTGCCATGGAATGAGGCAGTCACCGCCGGTGCGCTGATGGGGACCAAGACCGTCCTTAATGAGTTCATCGCCTACGTCGACCTGGCGCAACTGCCGGCCGAGGCATTGAGCCCCCGCAGT
Source organism: uncultured Streptomycetaceae bacterium (assembly GCA_964498105.1). Classification (GTDB taxonomy): domain Bacteria; phylum Pseudomonadota; class Gammaproteobacteria; order Burkholderiales; family SG8-41; genus SG8-41. Next base: position 2,339 of record CAZCGD010000630.1, on the reverse strand, counting down.
CGCCTTATCATGATCTACTGCCTGTGCGGCTTCGCCAATTTCGGCAGCCTGGGTATTCTGATCGGCGGCATGGCGGCCATGGTGCCGGAACGGCGCACCGAGATCGTCGCGCTCGGCCTGCGCTCCATCGTTTCGGGCACTCTTGCCACCCTCATGACCGGCGCGGTGGTTGGCATACTGGTTTGAGGGTCGAGGGTCGGTGTCTAGGGTCTAGGGTCTAGGGTCTAGGGTCGAGGGTCGAGGGTCGAGTGAAGCCATGGTCAGGGAGGATTTGTGAGCAAAATTTCCGAGGTCAAGACACATCCCGTTTCGATCGCACTGAAGCAGACGCTGTGGACGGCGCACGAGGAGTTGAAGGACGCCAGCGTGATCGTGGTGGAAGTGCGCACCGATGACGGCCTCGTCGGCGTCGGGCTGATACACGGCTCGCCGCAGAAGAGCATATGTGAATGGGTCGCGCGCCTGGCGGAGGTGATCCGCGGGATGGACGCCACCGCCACCGTTGCGGTCTGGGAGAAAATGTTCTCCCTGACCTCGCCGCGGCCCGGCGGGATGGGCGGCCGCGACGGGCTGCCGCCGCCGCTGTCGCGCAACGCGCGCCCGCAGATCATGGCGGCGATCGCCGGTATCGACATCGCGCTGTGGGACATCAGGGGGAAAGCGGCGGGCCTGCCCGTGTACCGCCTGCTGGGCGCGGAAAAACGGCCGTTCTTCACCTATGCCACCGGCGGCTACTACCAGCTGGGCGCGCCCGACAAGGTTTATGCGGACGAACTTGCGAGCTTCGTCAAAGCAGGATTTCGCGCGGTCAAGCTGAAGACCGGGGGCGGCACGGTGGCGGAAGAGGCGAAGCGCGTGCGGACGGTGCGCGAGGCCATCGGCAGAGATATTTTACTGATGCTCGACATGAATGCCCCGTACGACATCGACGAGTGCATCGCCTTCGCGCGCGCAGTCGAACCCCTGGATATTTTCTGGCTGGAGGAGCCGCTGCACTGGTACCTGCAGCCCGCGGATTTTCTGCGGCTCGCCCAGACAACGCCGATTCCGCTCGCTCACGGCGAGCGCGAGCTGACGCGCTTCACGGTGCGTGATTTCATCGCCAACGGCTCGATACGTTACGTGCAGTTCGATTCGACGCGCTTTGCGGGATTTACCGAGGCGTTGCGAGTGGCGCAGCTCGCCGAGCAGCACGGCGTCATGATCGCCCCCCATACCGTGCCGGAACTGCATGCCCATCTGCTCGCGGCATTTCCCCGCTGCGGCTTCGCGGTGGAGTCTCACGGCAATGCCGAACGCGATCCGGTTTCACACGGGCTCTACCGCGAGCACGTGAATACCAAAGACAGCTACGTCCACTTGAACGACAAGCCCGGCTTCGGCGTCGAGATCGACTGGGAATTCGTCAAGCGCTTCCGCGCTTGACCGTTATCGGGCCACTCATTCACCTGCTTCCCGATTATCATAGTCGCTACTGAGGGGCCCGATATGCTGATCAATTGCGCCGCGTATCAGAACGGCAAGAAACTAGGGGATATCGGCAAGGAGGAGATCCACGACTACCTGGGCCGGTCCGGCGCTTTCGTCTGGGTGGCGCTGAAGGACGCGACTCCCGAAGAACTCGCGGAGATGCAGCAGCAGTTCGGACTGCACGAACTGGCAGTCGAGGACGCACACCACGGCCACCAGCGCCCCAAGATCGACGAGTACGGTGACTCGTTGTTCGCGGTGCTGCACACGATCGAGCCCGGGGGCGACGAGCTGCGCGTGGGCGAGTTGAACATCTTCGTCGGCACGAATTACGTGCTATCGGTGCGCAATCGCTCGGAGCAGGGCTTCGTCAACGTGCGCGCCCGCACCGAGCGCGAGCCGCACCTGTTGAAGCACGGCTCGGCGTTCGTGTTCTACGCGCTGATCGACACGGTGGTGGACCGCTACTTCCCGGTCCTGGACACCGTGGAGGACGAACTCGATGACGTGGAGGCGCGTATCTTCGACGGCTCCCCGGGGCGCGAGAACATCGAGTCACTCTACGCGATCAAGCAGAAGCTGATGGTCTTGAAGCACGCGGTGGGCCCATTGCACGAAGCTGTCGGCAGGCTCCACGGTGGTCGCGTGCCGGCGATCTGCACCCACACCCAGGAGTATTTTCGCGACGTAGGCGACCATCTGCTGCGCCTCAACCAGTCGATAGACAGCCTGCGCGACATGGTGATTACGGCCCTCTCCGTCAACCTGTCCATGATCACGATCGGAGAGAACGAGACCGTCAAGCGGCTCGCGTCCTACGCCGCGCTGGTGGCGGTCCCGACCATGATCGCCGGCATCTACGGCATGAA
>CAZCGD010000629.1:0-15178 GCA_964498105.1 uncultured Streptomycetaceae bacterium | reverse complement strand
AGCAGCAGGTGTAGCGATCTTTCCTCCTCGGAGGCCTGGCAGTTGCAGCTACCTGTGCTGAGCAGGTAGCTGCGTGGCCTCTTTAATCTCCGCCGGGACAGCCACCCTGTCCCGAGCGGAGTTTTTTTGGGTCGTCTCCTTGGCGCCGCCCGGCTCGTCCACCGCGGGCCTCCCGGCCAGGATCCCGGTGCAGGGGGTCTGAAAATCGTGCACTAATCCCTGATTTGGCGTCCGGCAGGGGCCTGAACTTAAAAACTAGTTGAAAGTTTCCCGCTAACCCTGTATTTTTAAACCCTAATCAGGTTCCTGCCACAGGGGCCGAACAGGGAGAATCGTAGTGAGAGGGACGTTACTCGCGCTGACAGCAAGCTGCCTGCTTGCCTGTGCTGCCATCGCTACGGGGCCGGCCGCAGCCGAGCAGTGGCACGACCCCGAATTCGCCGCCGGGGTCAAGGCGCTCAACCTCAAGTCGACGTCCGTGCTGGTGATGACCCAGAACGGGGATCGTGTGCTGTTCGCCAAGAACGAGGACGCCGTGGTGCCGATTGCCTCGATCACCAAGCTGATGACGGCGATGGTGGTGCTGGAGGCGTGGTTGCCGCCCGGAGAACTGATCGCCATCAGCAAGGACGACAAGGACGGGCTGAAGGGCACCCAGTCGCGGCTGCAGGTCGGCATGAAGATCACGCGCGACGACCTGCTCCGGTTGGCGCTGATGTCCTCCGAGAACCGCGCCGCCGCGGCGCTTGCCCGCGCCTATCCCGGTGGCACCAGCGCCTTCGTGGCTGCCATGAACCAGAAGGCAGTCGAGTTCGGGATGTGGAAAACCCGCTTCGTCGACGGTACCGGGCTCTCCAGCGCCAACGTCTCCACCGCGCGCGACCTCGCGCGCCTGGTGAGCGCGGCGCACCGCCAGCCGCTGATCCGGGAGTACACCACCGCGACCGATCACACGGTAATGCTGCCCAAGGGGCGGGGGATGAACTTCTGGAACTCCAACCGCCTGGTCAAGAACCCGGGCTGGGAGATCGGCTTGTCCAAGACCGGCTACATCAGCGAAGCAGGGCGCTGCCTGGTGATGCAGGCGCGTATCGCCTCGACGCCGGTGGTGATCGTGCTGCTCGACTCGTGGGGAAAACTCACGCGGGTCGCCGACGCGAACCGCATCAAGAAGTGGATCGAGAGCAATACTTCACGCCCGCCGGCGGGCTGATGCCTTGATCGTTTCGCGGACCCCGCTATGGGGCAATCCAGCGCCGGCTATTCCTTTCACGATCTGCACCCCGAGACGAGCCGTTTTCTTGACGACGTTATCGACGGCCTGTCGCGGCCGCAGAAAGCGCTTCCCCCCAAGTATTTCTACGACGCGCGCGGTTGCGAGCTGTTCGAAGCGATTTGCGGCCTGCCCGAGTATTACCTGACGCGCACGGAGACCGCGTTGATGCGCGACCGGAGCGGCGAAATGGCGCACCGCCTCGGGCCGCGCTGCACGGTGATTGAATACGGCAGCGGCAGCGGCAACAAGACGCGCATGCTGATCGAGGCGCTCGATCCGGTGTCGTACGTGGCGATAGACATCGCCGGCGGGCAGTTGCGGGAAACAGCCGCGGGCCTGGCGCGCGACTTTCCGGGACTGCCGGTGCTGGCGGTATGCGCCGACTATTCGCGTCCGTTCACGCTGCCGGAAGTCGGCGGACCCGCCGCGCGCCGCCGCATTGTCTATTTCCCAGGCTCGACCATCGGCAATTTCACCGTGGCCGAGGCTGCCGGCTTTCTCCGCAATGCCGGCCGCCTCGCCGGCGCCGGCGGCGGGTTGCTGATCGGCGTCGACCTCAAGAAGGACGTGGCACTGCTCGACGCCGCCTACAACGACGCGCAGGGCGTCACGGCCGAGTTCAATCTCAACCTCATCGCACGCGCGAACCGCGAGCTCGGCGCTGATTTCGATCTCTCCGCATTCCGCCACAGCGCGTTCTATGACGCGGCGCTCGGGCGCATCGAAATGCACCTGGAGAGCGTGCGTGAGCAGACAGTCACGATAGGCGGGCGCCGGTTCCGCCTGCACGCCGGCGAAACGATCCACACCGAGAATTCCTGCAAGTACTCGGTCGGCGAGTTCCAGGACCTGGCGCGCGGCGCGGGCCTGGAGCCGGTCGAGTGCTGGATGGACGCTGAACGGCTGTTCAGCGTCCATTATCTGGCTGTATGAGCCGCACTACGCGGCTCATTGACCGCCCGAAATTTACTCGATTAAATAAGACGCGAATCGTAAGCATGAACTGCGACAAAGGTGACATCGTGAAGGCATGGACCGCAGTTGTGATGGCAGTGCTGAGCGTCTTATTGGCGCAGCCAGCATGGGCGCAACCGTATCCGGCGCGTCCGCTGCGGCTGATCATCGGGGTACCGCCGGGCGGAGCGGCGGACTTTACGGCGCGCATCGTCGGCCAGAAGCTGACCGAGGCCATGGGCCAGAACGTCGTGGTGGAAAATCGCGGTGGCGCCGGCGGCACGATCGCCTCCGACATCACGTCCAAGGGGAACCCGGACGGGCACACGCTGCTGTGGTCGTCCTCGACGACCCACGGCGTCGGCCCCGTGCTGTACACGAAGCTGCCATACGACGCGTTGAAGGGCTTCACGCACGTCGCGCTCGCGACGAGCCTGCCAATGTTCGTGGTGGCGCACCAGTCGGTGCCGGTGAAATCGGTGAAGGAACTGGTCGCGCTCGCCAAGGCGAAGCCCGATACGCTGCACTTCTATTCTTCGGGCAGCGGCGGCATGCCGCACCTGGTGGGCGAGATGTTCAAGGCGGCGACCGGGTCGCCGATCGTGCACGTGCCGTACAAGGGCAGCGGTCCGGGCGTGATCGATCTCGCGGCCGGCAACGTCCAGCTCGCGTTCGACTCGCTGCCGTCCATTTTTCCGCACGTCCAGTCCGGGCGCATCAAGCTGCTCGCCACGGTCGGCAGGAACCGCACCGGCCTCTATCCCGATCTGCCGAGCCTGGGGGAGATGGGCTATCCCCAGGTGGACGGCAAAGTCTGGTACGGCATCTCCGGGCCGCCGGGCATGTCGCAGGCGGTCGTCAGCCGCATCGGCGCCGAGTTGAAAAAGATTCTCGAGCTGCCGGACGTGAAGCAGCGCTTCGGCCTGCAGGGCGCCGATACCTCGTACCTCCCGGCGGACGAGTTCGTCGCCTTCATGAAGGCGGAGTGGGCGAAGTGGGGACCGGTGGTGAAGGCGACAGGGGCCAGAGCGGATTGATGAGGCGTGACATGGTGAAGCGTGACGTGATGAGGCGTGACATGGTGAAGCGTGACGTGGTCAGGCGCGACCCGTGATTCACGAGCCACGCGGAACGCTTTCCCAACCTGTTCACATTGTGGTTGAGTTCCACACTGAGTGGCCGGTGCCTCCCGTAGACATCAGCCACGATACGGACTCGATAGCCTGATGAACCTACGTTCCCGGTACAATCCCGACCCCCCGTTAATTTGATTACGGCGCGGGCGCCCCGGCGGCCGCGGCGTTCCCGATGCCGATTTACCTGATCGTAGTGACCTGCGTGCTGATCCACGCCGGCTTTGGCGGCGCCAAGGTGGCGCTGCCGCTGCACGCGCTGAGTCTGGGGGTGGACGCGTTTTCGGTCGGCGTCATCATGGCGCTGTGGGCGCTGTGCCCGATGCTGATCGCGCTTTCCGTCGGCCGGCTGGTCGACCGCGTCGGGCCGCGGATGCCGATGCTGGCGGGCACGGTCGGGGTGGTCGCCGCGCTGCTGGTGCCGTACTTCTTTCCCGGCGTGGTGGCGCTCTACGTGATGGCGCTGGTGGTGGGAACCGCCTTCCAGTTCTTCTTCATTCCGACCCAGGGCATCACTGGCGCCCTCGGCGGGCCTGAGGATCGCGCCCGGAACTACTCGCTGCTGGCGGTCGGGTTCTCGATCGCCTCGTTTCTCGGCCCGCTGATCGCGGGCTTCTCTATCGACTACCTCGGCTACGAAACCGCTTACCTGACGCTGGCAGCGTGCCCGGCGATTGCCGTGGTGTTGCTGTGGTTCAAGGGTGGCATGCTGCCAAAGGCCGCGGTGGCTGCTGGCGGCGACCCGAAGAAATCCAGCTCCTTCGCGCTGCTGCGCAACGCCAAGCTGCGCAACGCCATCATCGCCAGCGGTCTGATATCGGTGGGGTGGGACCTGTACCTGTTTTTCTTCCCCATCTACGGGCACTCGATCGGCCTGTCGGCTTCGGCGATCGGGGCCATCATCAGCATGTTTGCCGCCGCGGTGTTCGTGATCCGGGTGGCGCTGCCGGCCCTCTTGCGGAAATGGAGCGAATTCCAGATCCTGCTCCAGGCCATCGGCTTCGCGGGCGCGGCGCTGCTGCTGTTTCCCCTGTTCCAGAACCCGTACCTGCTGGCGGCGGCGTCGTTCGTGCTGGGGCTGGGCTGCGGCGTCGGGCAGCCGATGTCCATGTCGCTGATCTACAGCCTTTCGCCGCCGGGACGCGCGTCGGAGGGTGCGGGCCTGCGGGTGACCTTCAACCACTTCACGCACATGGTAGTGCCGCTCGCTTTCGGCGGCATCGGCACCGCGTTCGGCTTCGCGCCAGTGTTCTTCTCCTGTTCGGCGCTGCTGATCGGCGGCAGCTGGTACGGGCATTTCAGCGAGCGCCGATCCGCGCGCGCGAAGTGAAAAACCGAATAGACAGGATTAACTTGCGCCCCCATCCTACCTTCCCCCGCGCGCGGGGGAAGGGGATATACAAGAATAGAACAAAACCAGGAACAAACCTCTCGTGCTGTTGGGTTAAATCCTGTTAATCATGTAAATCCTGTCGATTCCTGCCTTTGCCTTTCGGCAGTTCTAGCGCGCCACGCGTCCCAGGAAACCCAGCATTGCCTTGTTGAACTCGTCCGCCTGTTCGATGTTGGAGAGGTGGGCGGCGGAGGCGAGGATCTTCAGCTCCGAGCCCGGCAGGTTCTGCTGGATCACGCGCGCCGCTTCCGGCGGCGTGCCGTGGTCGTGCTCGCCGACCATCACCAGCACCGGGACCTTGATCTCTTTCAGCCGGTCGAGGTAGTCCACCTTCGCGATGGCATGGCAGCAGCCGGCGAAGCCGGCGACCGGGGTCTTGCGGATATCGTTACCAATGCGCGTCATCACGTCCTTGCGCGCGGTGCGGTAGGGTTCGGTGAACCAGCGCGCGAGCGTGCTGTCGACCAGCGCATCCATCCCCTTTTCATGCGCTATCGCGATGCGCTCGCTCCACATCTGCCCGGCGTTGGGTGGCCGGCGGCTGGTGGTGTCGGCGAGCACCATGCTCTGGAACACGCCCGGGTACTTGAGCGCGAACGCCTGGCCGATCATGCCGCCCATCGACAGACCTACCCAGTGCGTCTGCTTGATTTTCAGCGCGTCGAGGAGCCCCTTCACATCGTCGGCCAGCTGCTCCAGCGTGTACTCGCCGGCAGGGGCGCTCGATTGCCCGTGGCCGCGCGTGTCGAAGCGCAGCACCTTGAACTTGCCGGTGAGCGCCGCCATCTGCGGGTCCCACATATGCAGGTTGCAGGCGAGCGAATGGCTCATGGCGAGCCACGGGCCTTCGCCCGCGATTTCGTAATTGATGTCAATGCTGTTGGTCTTGATTTTCATGGGCCCTCCGATGGTCCGAGCGTTGCGGAAAGAACGCGCAGTATAGCCGGCCCAAAGCGCCGGCTTGTCCGGATGGTTCCGATTTGTGCAACGAGGATTAGTTGGCCATAATCGGAGCGGCCGTCCCGTCACCCTTTCCGATTAGGCAGTTTGAGCACGGTAATCCGGTTCATGATCGGCGCATTCAGAAGGATCCCCTATCCCCGTTCGCTGGCGGCCGCAGCGGTCGTGCTTGCCATTTACCTCTTGCTGGGCTTTCTGCTGGCGCCGCGCCTCATCGAACGTGCCATCCCCGACTTCGCGGCGGAAAAGCTGCAACGCACGGCCAGGGTCGGCGGCGTGCGCGTCAACCCGCTGCTCCTCAAGCTGGAGATCAACGACTTCGCTCTGGCCGAGGCGGACGGCGCGCTGATCGTCGGCTTCAAGCGCCTGGTGGTCGATTTCGAGCTTTCGAGCCTCCCGCGCTGGGCCTGGACCTTTTCCACCATCCAGGTGGACGGGCTCGACCTGCGCGCGGATATCCGGCCGGACGGCACGCTCAACCTCGCGGCGCTGGCTGAAAGCCTGCCGAAGGAGAAGGGCGGCGAGCCGCAGGATGCGGCGCTGCCCCGAGTGCTGCTGCAGCATGTCGCGCTGAAGGGCGGCACCGTCACGTTCAGCGACCGCTCCGGCTCGACGCCGGCGAGCGCGACCATACAGCTCGATCTCGACCTGCGGGACATTTCCACGCTGCCCGACCGGCGCGGACCGTACACCATGAGCGCGGGTCTCCGCAATGGCGGGACGCTGCGCTGGCGCGGCGAGCTTTCGTTGCAACCGATCTCCTCGCGAGGCGAAGTGGAGGTGAAGGGTGTCCAGCCAGAAATCGCATGGCGGTTCTTGCGCGATCGCCTCAACCTGGCCGAGCCCGCGGGCACGGTCGATTTTTCCGCGGGCTATCGTTTCACTTACGCAGGGGGCGCGCCGCAGTTTACCTTCGAGGTCTCGCACTATGCCGCGACGGGGATCGCGCTCGCGGAAGCCGGCTCGAAGGAACCCATGTTGGTACTGGAGGCGATCGAAATGACGGGGGGGCGCTTCGACCGCGCCGCGCGCGAGCTGGTGCTGCCGGCGGTCGAGGTGCGCAAGGGCGCCATCATGGCAGAGTCCGACGCGCGGGGCGTGCTGAACTGGCAGAGGCTCGTGAAGGACTCCACTGCCGCGCGGCCCGATTCGGGGCCTGCGCCGGAGGGGGCGCCGTGGAAGATCAAAGTGGAGGCAATACGCATCGGCGGCGTCGCGCTGCGCTACATTGACCGCAGTCGCGCAATTCCTGTGAGCGCCGGGGTTGGCGGCTTCGACGCGGCTTTCGCCGCGGAAATTGAAACGGGCGGCGGCCGGACGCAGGTCGTAGTGAACGGCCTCGCGCTCGACCTTGCGCGCGTGACCCTTGGCGAGATCGGGGCCGCCCAGCCACTCGCCAGCATCGATGCCGTTGCGCTCCAGGGCGGCAGCTTCGATCTCGAGAATCGCCGGGTGGCGATACAGCGGGTGACAGTCAAGGGACCTGCAGCCCGCATCGTCCGCGAGAAGGACGGGGGGCTGCGCATCGTCGATGCGCTCGGCGCGGCGGACCGTAGCGAGCAGCGGAGCGAGGCGCCCGCCACGTCCCGGCAGGCGCGCAAGGTAGCCAGCCCGTGGCGCTTTTCCCTCGACTCGTTCGACGTCGAGGGCGGGCGCGTTGCGCTCGCCGACCGCGGCTTCGAGCCGGCGGTCGCCTACGACCTCGAGAACGTGCGCGCCGCCGTGAGGAATATCAGCAACGACGGCCGGACGCCGCTCAAGTTCGATGCCGCGCTGCGTGTCGCGCAGGGGGGCGCCGTGCGCGCCGCCGGGAACGTCGCCGACGGTGGAGGGCGGGTCACCGCCAGCGTGAAGGTCGAGCGCATCGCCCTGAAGCCGCTGCAGCCCCTGGTTGCGCGGCAGAGCACCCTCCGGCTCGAGTCGGGTGAAGTGTCGGCCGACGTGAAGGTCGAATACCGCGCGGGCAAGCAGCGGCCCGAGTTGCGCGTCACCGGCGGCGCCGGCGTCGAGAATCTCCTGTTGAACGAAGCCGACGGCGGCGAGCGCCTGCTCGCGTGGAAGGCGCTGGCGGCCAGCGGCGTTTCCTTCAGTCTCGAGCCGGACCGTTTGCGCGTGGAAGAGGTGCGACTGCTGGAGCCGGAGGCAAAAATCGTGATCTTCAAGGACCGCAGCCTGAACCTCGTCCAAGCGTTCAAGCCGCAGGCGGCGCCAGCCTCGGTCGCGGCCGGCGCGGCGCCCAGCGGCGATCAGCCCAAACCGGCGGCCGGGACCGCGGGCGCGCCCGCGGAATCCGTTTCGCCGTTCGACGTCGGCGTGGAGCGCGTGCGCGTCGAGAACGGTGTAGTCGACTTCGCGGACCTGAGCCTGGTGCTGCCGTTCGCTGCGAAGGTCGAGGAGTTCCAGGGGACGGCGACCGGCATTTCTTCCGATCCCGCCAGCGGAGCGGCCTTGAAGCTCGAGGGAAAAGTGGGCGAGTTCGGCCTCGCGCGCGTGGACGGCACGCTCAAGCCGTTCCAGCCCAAGGACCACACGGACATCGGCGTGGTCTTTCGTAACGTCGAGATGATGCCGCTCTCCCCGTATAGCGTGACGTTCGCCGGTCGCAGAATCGCCTCCGGCAGGGCGTCGCTCGACCTGCGCTACAAGATCGAGAACAGCCAGCTCGCCGGCGACAACAAGGTCGTGCTGGACAGGTTCACGCTCGGCGAGGAAGTCGACTCGCCCGGGGCGCTGAAACTGCCGTACGATCTCGCCATTGCTCTCCTTACCGACTCCGACGACAAGATCAACGTCGCGGTGCCCGTGAGCGGCAACGTGGACGATCCCCAGTTCAGCTATCGCCACGTGATCTGGCAGGCGATTGGGACCGTCCTCAAGAACATCGTGACGGCGCCGTTCCGGGCGCTGGCGGCGCTCTTCGGTGGCAGCGGCGAGAGCCCGGAGAACATCGCCTTCGACGCGGGGCGCGCGACGCTGCAACCGCCCGAACGGGAGAAGCTGAAACGCGTGTCGGAGGCGCTTGCCAAGCGGACGCAGCTGACCCTGGTGGCGGAAGGGCAGTATGGCGACGCCGACCGTGCGGCGCTGCGGCAGCGTGATGTCGCTCTCGCCATCTCCAGCAAACTCGGTCGCCCGGCCGCGCCGGGCGGCCTTCCCGAGCCCGTCAATCCGCTCGACGCCAGGACCCAGCGCGCGATGGAGGCGCTGTTCGCGGAACGCGCATCAGAGGCGGCGTTGTCCGGCTTCGTGGCCGAGACCGAGAAGGCGCGTGGCAAGCCGGTGCAGCGCGTGAACCCGGTGCTCGCATTGGCGGGGCGCGGCAGCCCGGACGCTGCGTTCTACCAGGCGATGCTCGCGCGCCTCAATGATGGCGCCCGGATACCGGATGCCGCGCCGGAACAGCTCGCGGATGCGCGCGCCCGCGCGGTGGCCGGCTACCTGCGTGAGACGCTGTCCGTTCAGGCCGAGCGGGTAACGGTAAAAGTCGCCGCGGAACCCGGGGAAGGGCGGGTGAAACTTTCCTTCGACGTCGCGCGCGAGGCGCAGAAGCAGGCGGGCTCCGGCGTGCAGTGACGCGAGGGCTATTTCTTCCAGGCGGGTGTAGACGTCGCCGGCCCCATGCCCCACACCTGGATGACGGCCTCCTCGTCCTTGGCGCCGTCGTAGTGGATCTTGTTCGCGTAGTGGATGATCTCGGACGGCGGCGTGAAGTCCACCGCGGCGCGGTCAATGTCGGCGGCGTTGCCGGGCGGCGCAGCCATCATCATCGCGAGAACCGCAATCGGAAATACTCGAGTCAATCCAGCCATATCGCCTCCCTGTGGTGAACGTGGACGGAAAGTCTAGCAGCCGATCGGACTTTTTTGCATAAGGGCGCCTAACAAAATGACCGGCCTTGCTTTACTCCCCTCCTTTTCAAGGAGGGGTGGATGCGAAAAGACTCAAATCGCGCCTTCCAGGCGCGGTAGACCCGGGGTGGTTACGTGGGCACCCGTTGCTCCCACCACCCCGCCCGCTGGCGCGGGCACCCCTCCTCTGGCAGGAGGGGAATTTATTTTGTTAGGCGCTCTAAGGAGTTTGTCGGACCTAAGTCCGACAAACTCCTAGCGGACGAGCAGAGTGATATTGAAATCGCCCCGCACGAGCGATATCGCGCCGCCGCCCTTCGCGCCGCCCAGCGCCTTCTGGAATTCGGCGAGAGTCTGCACGCGGCGCCGGCTCACCGCGTAGATGATGTCGCCCGGGCGGAAGCCGGCTTGCGCGGCGCGGCTCCGTTCCTCGATTGCCGATACCACCAGTCCGCCGCCCTGGAGGCGCTGGTAGAGCAGGCTGCCCTTCTCGATTTCCACCACGCTCATTCCCGGCATCTGCGGCACCGCCTTGCCCTCCAGGCTCGCCGCGTCCTGCGGCGGGGCGATGGTCGCGCGAATGCTGCGCGTCTCGCCCCCGCGGTGCACCTGGAGATTGATTTCCTCGCCCACGGGCGTCAGTCCCAGCCGCGCGCGCAATTCGGAGGAGGTGCGCATCGGCCGGCCGTTCAGCGCGACCACCACGTCGCGCGCGCGCAGCCCGGCCTTCTCCGCCGGCGAGCCGGGCTGCACGTTGGCAATCACCACGCCTTCCTGTAGCGCGACGCCTAGTTTCTTCGCGAGGGCGGGCGTAAGGTCCTCCATCTCGATGCCGAGGCGCCCGCGCCGGACTTCGCCGAAGCGCGCGATCTGGTTCGACACCGCGCGCATCATGTTGGAGGGCACGGCGAAGCCGATGCCGACGTTACCGCCGGCGGGGCCGATGATCGCGGTATTGATGCCGACCAGCTCGCCGCTCAAGTTGACCAGGGCGCCACCGGAGTTGCCGGGGTTGATCGAGGCGTCGGTCTGGATGAAGTCCTCGTAGCCCTCGGGGGAAAGGCCGCTCCTGCCGAGCGCGCTGACGATGCCGGAGGTGACCGTCTGGCCGATGCCGAAGGGGTTGCCGATGGCGATGACGTAATCGCCGACCTGCAGGGTGTCGGAATCGCCGATGCGGATCGCGGACAGGCCCTGGGCTTCGATCTGGAGCACTGCAATATCGGTGCCGGGGTCGGTGCCGACGAGCTTCGCCGGGAACTGGCGGCGGTCCTTCAGCGTGACGATCACCTGCTCGGCGTTGCGGATGACGTGGTGGTTGGTGATGACGTAGCCGCGCCGCGCGTCCACGATCACGCCCGAGCCCGCGGACTGCTCCTGGCGCTGCGGCTTGTCCGGCAGGTTGAAGAAGCGCCGGAAGAACGGATCGCGGAACAGCGGGTTGTCCTCGTTCGCTGCCCGGCTGACGACGGAAATATTCACCACCGCCGGCGTCACTTCGTTCACCAGCGGCGCCAGCGTCGGCAGCCCGCGCGCCTCCGCTTGCGGCTTGGGCTCCGCGCCGTGCGCGGAGGTCGTCGCGATCAGCAGCGCCGTGAATACGGCGCGAAGCAGCAGTGTCGATTCACGATTCACGATTCACCATTCACGGTTACTTGAGTATTTGAAACAGATTGTTGAAGTCATCCGTCCACACGCCCAACTCCGGAATCTCGTCTATCTTGCTCGCGAACCGCGCGATGGCGGAGCGTTCCAGCAGCGCGCGGTCGCGCGTGACCAGCACCCAGTCGGTACTGGCGAGATCGCTCTCCTCCGCGTCGTCGGCGATGAGCGCGATATGCAGTTGCTGCTCGTCGGCGATGCGCTTCACCACCGGCGCCAGGCGCAGGAAGCGGTTGGTGAGGTGGAACGCCACCACGCCGCCGGGTTTCAGGTGGCGGAAATAGACCGCCATCGCCTCGCGCGTGATGAGGTGGACGGGAATGGAATCGCTGGAGAACGCGTCGATCACCAGCACGTCGTAATTCTGCGGCGCTTCGCGCTCCATCGCGAGCCGCGCGTCGCCCAGCACGGTCTCGATCGCCGCGCTGCTGTCGCCGAGGAAGCTGAATTCGCTCCTCGCGACGTCCACCACCTGCGGATTGATCTCGTAGAAGCGGTAGACGTCGTGCTTGCGCCCGTAGGTGGCGAGCGTGCCGGTGCCGAGGCCGACGACGCCGACGCGCATCGGAGCACCCTCCAGCGCCTTGATCGCGCGCGCGACGCCGGAGGTCGCGCCGTAGTAGGTGGTCGGCTCGTTCTTCCGGTCCGGGGCGAGATACTGCTCGCCGTGCATGATCACGCCGTGCATCAGGCGCCGCACCGCGCCCTTGTCGCTTTCCGCGCCGGTATCCTTTACCCGCAGGGTGCCGTAGAAATTGCGCGTCATCACGCGCGTGTTGCTGGTGAGCGTCTGGATGTACTGGTGGATGTGAAAGCCGGTGAAGCCGATCGCGACGAGCGCCAGCATCGGCACCACCGGGTGCATGGAGCGGGTGATGAAGGCCGCGATCATCAGCGTCACCACCAGCCCGATGCCGAATTCGTAGTAGGTGTTGAAGAGCTTGACGGCGATGAGGCCCACCGCGATGCCGCCCAGCGCACCGCCCAGCGAGACCATCAGGTAGAAGCGCGTGAGGTAGCGCGGCGCGGGCTTGGTCGCGGCGAGCTCGCCGTGGAAGAACATGCACATCACGAACAGCCCGACCAGGTTGAGCGGCACCGCCTCCTTGAGGTCCATGATGCCGCGTTCCTCGTGCAGCGCCCATGCCATCGCCGCCACGACCACCAGCAGGGGCCCGAGGAAGATCGAGCGCCGGTACCAGCCGCGCCCCTCGAAGCACAGTATGAAAGTGAGGAGATAGAGTGTGAGCGGCAGGACCCACAGGAACGGCACCGAGGCCACGTCGTGCGTGATGTGGTTGGTGACGGCGAGCAGCATCAACGAGCCCATCGCCGACAGCAGCAGCCACGCCGCGTAGTGGCCGGCCGCGGGCGCGGAGTCTTCCGGTGAAATAGGGGACAGACCACTATTTCGGTCCTCAACAGCAGCGGGTTCTATCCCCGAAATCCCCGAATTAGTGGTCTGTCCCCTATTTCCGCTGGCGCTGTAGACGGCCGAGGCCGCGCACAATGCAACGAACGCGGCGTAGGCCGCGCTCCAGCCCCAGGCCTGGACTCTGGTCGCGACCCAGAACTCGAACACGAACGGGTACGAGAGCAGCGCCAGCAGCGAGCCGAAGTTGGAGAGGGCGAACAGGCGGTACACGGTTCCAGTGGGGAAGGTGCGCGCGAACCACGCCTGCACCAGCGGCCCGGTGGTGGAAAGCAGGAAATAGGGCAGGCCGATGGTGGCGGTCAGCAACCCCAGGATGCGCCAGGTCGGGTCTTCGTCGCCGGCCGGCTTCCAACTCGCGTCGGCGACGATGGGCAGCGACACGAGGCTCAGCACCAGCAGTGCGATGTGCACCGCCATCTGCCGGCGCGGAGCGAGCTTGCGCGTGGTCCAGTCCGAATAGGCGTATCCGGCAAGCAGCAGGAACTGGAAAAACACGAGGCAGGTGGTCCACACCGCCGCCGAGCCGCCGAACCACGGCAGGATCTGCTTGGCGATGATCGGCTGCACCAGGAACAGCAGGAAGGCGCTGGTGAAGATCGTGACGGCGTAGAGAATCACTCGTCGGGCGCTCGCGAAAACCGCGTATTATACCGGCGCTGAAAGACAATGATGAATGATGAATGATGAATGATGAATGATGAATGATGAATGATGAATGATGAGTGATGAGATTGTGTCGAAATAGAACGATGTTGTGGGGTGTTGCGTTGACAGCGGTGCTGTCGTGGAACGGCGACGCGCGTGCCGCATGCCCGAGCCGCGAGCGGGTCAATACGCTGCTCCGCTTCATGGACGCGAAGGAGCCGGTGCGCGGCCTGCGCGTGGACCTTTCAATGAGCGATGGAGAGTGCGGACGCCTGCGCCTGGTCGAGCGGCTGGAATCGAGCGACAACCGCATCGTCGGCTACAAGGCGGGGCTCACCAGCCGGGCGGCGCAGGAACGCTTCGGCGTCGCGAGCCCGGTGCGCGGCGTGCTGCTGGAGAAGATGCTGCTGAAGGACGGCGCTGACGTGCCGGCGGATTTCGGCGCGCGGCCGATGTTCGAGGCGGACCTGATGGTGGTGGTGAAGGACTCTGGCATACACCAGGCGAAGACGCATCTCGACGTGCTGCGCTCGCTGGAGCGGGTGGTGCCGTTCATCGAGTTGCCGGATATCCTCGTCGCGGAAGGCGAGAAGCTGTCTGCGCCGCTCATCGTGTCGCTGAACGTCGGCGCGCGCCTCGGCGTGGTGGGGAAGGGCATCCCGGCGCAGGCAACGCCCGAGTTTGCCGCCGCGCTCGCGGAAATGCGGGTCGTCGTGTCCGACCAGGGCGGCAAGGAGTTGGCGAGTGGCAAGGGCACGGCGATCCTCGACCATCCGCTCAATGCGGTGCTGTGGCTGGTACAGGACCTGGAGAAGTCGCGCATCAAGCTACGGCCGGGAGACATGCTGAGCCTAGGCTCGTTTACCGCGCCGCTGGCGCCGCGGGCGGGGCTGACGGTGACAGTGCGATACGAGGGGTTGCCGGGGAACCCGACGGTTTCCGTCAGGTTTAAGTAGAACTCGCCGCCAAGGCGTCAGGACGCCAAGGAAAGCCTCGACACGAAGGACACAAAGGACACGAAGGAAGTCCAAGACAATAAATAATTGAACCACCAAGCATGCCAAGACCGCCAAGAAAAACAAGAACCAAATAGACAGGATTAACAGGATTAGAACAAAATAATTCCCCTCTTGCCGGAGGAGAAGGGAATCACGAATCACGAGAAGCACATTACGGAGGAACACATGAATACGAAACGGTGGTTGCTGGCGAGCGCGGCGGTACTTGTGGTGATCATGGTGTTGGAATTCGTCATCCACGGCGTGCTCTTGCAGGGCGTGTACCAGCAAACGGCATTGGTATGGCGAACGCAAGCGGAAATGCAGAGCTTGATGTGGATCTTCTGGGTGGGCTACCTGGCATTCGCGCCGTTCTTCGTGTTGATCTACGCGAAGGGCTATGAGAAAGGCAAGCCCGGCCTGGGACAGGGATTTCGTTTTGGCCTGTACGTGGGAGCCATGCTGTCCCTGCTGCACGGCCTCGGCTGGTACGTAATTCTGCCGATCCCGCTCGCGCTCTCCCTCTATTGGTCTATCGCGGTCCTGGTGGAATTCATCGCCGTTGGTGTCGCGGCCGGCCTGGTTTACCGTGAGTGAAAGACAATAGGGATAGGCCACGATTACATACAGCTTCGAAAACTCCGACACGGACTCGCAACGGCGACAGCCTCCACCTGGACAGAGACGCCTCGCTGGCGCCCTAATTCGGCTTGCTTTATTGTATCCAAGTAGATACAATGGCCTGGGAATGAACATCCTGATCCGCACGGCAGAATTCGCTGCATGGCTGGGGAAGCTGAGGGACCTCAAGGGCAAGGCGCGCATCCTGTCGCGGCTGGATGCAGCGGCGCTTGGTAATTTCGGCGATTGCGAA
>CAZCGD010000628.1:0-4700 GCA_964498105.1 uncultured Streptomycetaceae bacterium | reverse complement strand
TCTTCGGCAATCCCTTCAAGGACCGGTTTTTCACGCTGCTCGGACGGGCGTCCTCCCTCGACCAGGTCGAGCACGAGACCTTGAGGAAGCCCGGCGCCTACGACGAGCCGCGCGTCCACTTCGCCGTCAACTGCGCGTCAGTCGGCTGCCCGATGCTGCGCGAGGAAGCCTATGTTGCAGGGCACCTCGACGCGCAGCTCGAAGAGCAGGCCAGGCGCTTTCTCTCCGACCGCTCGCGCAACCGCTACCACGCGGACAACGGCCGGCTCGAAGTATCCAGGATCTTCGACTGGTTCAAGGAGGACTGGATGAGCGGCTACCTTGGCTTCGAGGGCAAGGTCGCGCCGGTCCGCTCGCGCGAACAGTACTTCGCCGGCTACGCCGCCCTCCTCGCCGACCGTCCCGAGCACCAGAAGCAGACCCTCGACCAGAAAGCCGAAATCCGCTTTCTGGAATATGATTGGGCCCTCAACGACGCAAGACGCCAATAGACAGGAACAACTTCAACTCCAAACCCGAATGGACAGGATTTACAGGATTAGACCGAAACAAAACCAAAGCGATTCTATTTTTGGATCTTGTTAATCCTGTTAATCCTGTCTATTTTATTTTACGGATTTTGACGAACTTCAAGATGCTGTCGATAATCGTTCCCTGCCTCAACGAAGGCGAAGGCATCGCTGGCGCGCTGGCCGCGCTGGCGCCGCTGCGCGCGCGCGGCGCGGAGGTGATCGTTGCCGACGGCGGCAGCAGTGACGGCACGGCGGAACGTGCAGCGCCGCTCGTGGACGCCGTGATCAGCGCCCCGCGCGGACGCGCCGTCCAGATGAACGCCGGGGCAGCCCGCGCTCGCGGCGAGATCCTGCTGTTCCTGCACGCGGACACCCTGTTGCCGGACTCGGCAGATGGGCTGATCATCGAAGGCCTCGAGCGCACGCGCCGGGGCTGGGGGCGCTTCGACGTGACCATCGCCGGCCGCCACCCGTTGCTGCGGGTGGTGGAACGGCTCATGAACCTGCGCTCGAGGCTCACCGGCATCGCCACCGGCGACCAGGGGATCTTCGTGACCCGCTCGCTGTTCACCGCGGCGGGCGGCTACCCGGAAATCGCGCTGATGGAGGACGTCGCTCTTTCCAGGCAGCTCAAGCGTTTCGGGTCGCCGCTGTGCCTCAGGCACCACCTCACCACCTCGGGCCGCCGCTGGGAGAAACACGGCGTCGCGCGCACCATCGTACTCATGTGGCGGCTGCGGCTCGCCTACTGGCTGGGCGCGGACCCCGGCAAGCTCGCGCTGCGCTATGGTTTTCCGTCTGACCTGCGGTCCGGCGGAAAATCATGATGAAAGCGGTTTTCGATTAGGATTCTGTCGGATGCCTATCCGACAGAATCCTGTGGTCATCGTCTTTGCCAAGGCGCCGCAGCCGGGCGCGGTCAAGACGCGGCTCATTCCCCTGCTGGGGGCGGAAGGCGCGGCCGCCCTGTATGTCCGGCTCGTCAAGCACGCGCTCGAAACGGCATCGAACGCTTCACGCCGGGTCGAACTCCACTGCGCGCCCGATACCGATGATCCTTTCTTCCGCTTCTGCGCAGGCCACTTCGGCGTCACCCTCCAGCCGCAGGTTGTGGGCGACCTCGGCATGCGCATGTTCTCCACCTTCGAGTCGGCGCTCGTAACGCATGCAGGTGTGCTGCTCGTCGGCTCCGACTGCCCCGCCCTCACTGCGCATCACCTGCGGCAGGCGGAGGACGCGCTGCGCGATGGCAACGATGCCGTGTTCGTCCCGTGCGAGGATGGCGGCTACGCGCTGATCGGGTTACGACGCGCCGATGCCAGGCTGTTCGACGGTATTGCCTGGGGCGGAGACAGCGTGATGGCTGACACTCGAGCGCGACTGCAACAACTCGGCTGGACCTGGCGCGAACTCGAGACCCTGTGGGACGTGGACCGCCCGGAAGATTATCGGCGACTGCTGGCTTCCGGGCTGCTTGAAGCCACGCGCGCGCGCGCCTAGTGTTGAGTTTTGAGTACTGAGTGCTGAGTGAAAGACTGCCAGCTCTAATCCGAACAACTCAACACTTCACCCAGTTCGGTTCAAAGTGGGGGCTTGTGAACTTCACAACACTAGTATCGGTCGCTGATCTTGCCGGACATCTGGATGACCCGAACTGGGTGATCTGCGATTGCCGCCACGATCTTGCGGATACCGGAGCGGGACGTCGGGCGTATGCCGAGTCTCACGTCCCCGGCGCGCGGTTCGTCCATCTCGACGAAGACTTGTCCGCTCCCAAGACGGGGCGCAACGGCCGGCACCCCTTGCCCGACGCCGAGAGGTTCGTCAGGCGCCTGGGCGAACTGGGCATCGACAGCGCGAAGCAGGTCGCTGCCTACGACGCCAGCGGCGGTTACTACGCCGCGCGGCTATGGTGGATGCTGCGCTGGGTCGGGCATGATGCGGCCGCCGTGCTCGACGGCGGATGGGATGCGTGGCGCAAGGCCCCGCATCCCATAACGGATCAGATTCCAGTGATTGAAGCAGCCCGGTTCACTATGCGCCGCAGGGCCGACATGGCGTGTGATGCAGAAACCATCGTCGCCAACCTGGGAAAGCCCAGGCCGCGCCTGCTGGATGCGCGCAGCCCGGACCGATATCGCGGCGAGAACGAGACGCTCGACCCCGTCGCAGGGCATATTCCAGGCGCGTTCAATCGCTTTTTCAGGCTGAACCTGGAAGCTGACGGGCGCTTCAAGCCAGCGACGATACTCAAGAAAGAATTCGACGAGTTACTCGGAAATAATGCGCCTGGAAACGTGGCGCATTATTGCGGCAGCGGTGTAACCGCCTGTCACAATCTTCTCGCGATGGAAATCGCGAGCTTGGCCGGCTCACGCCTGTATCCAGGTTCCTGGAGCGAATGGTGTTCGGATCCTTCACGGTCTGTTGCCACTGGCGACGGCTAGACGAACGTTCCATTCTGACGGCTCTGGTCGTTAATCAGTGCACGATGAGCTGCGCATGAATACCCTACTCGCTGACATCGTGCTCATCGTGCACTTCGCGTTCGTGGCGTTCGTGGTCGGCGGGCTGGCGCTGATCTGGATCGGCGCGGCCTGCGGCTGGCAGTGGGTGCGGAACTTCTGGTTTCGCGTCGCCCACCTCGCCGCGATCGTGTTCGTCGCCGGCGAGGCGCTCGCCGGCGTCTGGTGCCCGCTGACGGTGTGGGAGGATGTGTTGCGCGGTGTGCATGGAGAGAAAAGTTTCGTCGCGCGCTGGATCCATCGCGTGATGTTCTACGATCTCCCCGGATGGGTCTTTACCGTCGCCTACGTGCTGTTCGCGGTGGCGGTGGCGGCGACGTGGTGGTGGGTACGCCCGCAGCGGCGGGCCACGCCTCCGCCCAATATAAACTAACCGGCAATCATGCCTCGACGAGGCCGGGTTTGCCGTTCTCGACCACGAAGCTCTTGCGCGTCGACAGGCGGCCATCGGGCACGCTGACCTTGTCGAGCACCTGGAAATCAGCCTGCCAGCGGTCCGGCGTGACGACGTGGCGGACATAGCCGCGCTGACCATTGAAGAACTTCATGTGCGGGTCCTGCTGCAGCAGCGTCCTGAAACGGTCGTTGATGTCGAAGCCGTCGCCGAGCGACGAAATTGAAGTGGTCACGAACTCGACCCCGAGCGTCGCGGACTTCTCGTCTGCAAAGTTCTTCTTGAGCTCCGCGGCCCAGTTCTGGTGAACATCGCCGGTAACGACGACCAGGTTGCGGAGCTTCGCGTTCTCGACCGCGGCGAACAGGCGGTCGCGCGCGGCCACAGCGCCATCCCACTTGTCCAGGCTGGGGGCGAAGATGTTGGGGTCGGGGTCGCGATCGTTGCGAGCCACGGTAACTTGCTGGGCGAGAAGGTTCCACCGTGCTTTCGAGTTCTTGAACCCGTCGTAGAGCCAGCGCTCCTGCGTTTCGCCGAGCATCGTGCGATTCGCCTCGAGGGCTTCGGCGCAGTTGGCCCGGGTCCTGGGGCCGTCCGCACAGGCTTGCGGGGAGCGGTAGAGCCGCGTATCGAGCACGTTCATGGCAAGCAGGTCGCCGACGCCGAAGCGCCGATAAGCCAGGATGTCGGGTCCGCGCGGCATCTGCGCCCGGCGCAACGGCAGGTGCTCGTACCAGGCCTGGAAGGCGGCGGCGCGGCGCAGCACGAACAGTTCCGGCGGCGTGCCGTCCTGGTTCGTGTCGCCGGCCCAATCATTGTCGACCTCATGATCGTCATAGCTCATGACGAACGGTGCTGAGGCATGCGCCGCCTGCAGGTCGGGATCGACCTGATGCAGCGCGTAGCGGTGGCGATAGTCGTCGAGCGTGTAGGTCTCGTCCGGCTCGCCGGGCATCACGCGCACCACGGGATAAGGCAATTCGCCGGGGCGCACCACGCGATACTCGTAGATGTAATCGCCGTAATGGAACACGAAATCGAACCGCTCGGCCGCGAGGCGGCGATAAGCGGTGAAAAACCCGGCCTCGTAGCGTTGGCAGCCGGCGACGGCGAATCGCAGCTGCGCAAGCGGTGATCCGGCGGGCGGCAGAGTCCTGGCGCGGCCGGAACGGCTACGCTCGCCGCCGACAGTGAACTGGTAGAAGTAGTCGCGCGCCGGCTCGAGCCCCCCGACTTCGACGTGGACCGCGTGCCCGAGCTCCGGGTGCG
>CAZCGD010000627.1:0-2834 GCA_964498105.1 uncultured Streptomycetaceae bacterium | reverse complement strand
GATGTCGCCAACCGCCTTGAACCTTTCCCATTCGGCGCGCACGGCGACGTTCTTGGTGAAGTTATAGCTCGCACCGATACCGTAGGACAGGTCCGTGCCGTCCTCCTTCCCCGAAAACGGCAGTCCACCGGTGGTGTCATTGGCCTTGGACTCCCAGACGAACAAACCGGCCTTGCCAAAGAGCGCGAAGCTGGAGCCCAGCGGCAGGGTACCGACGGCGGAAAAATTGAGGCCTGACGTCTTTACAGTGCCGCCGGTGACGGGGGCGCCGGAAAACGTCCCGCTGTAGGTGGCTTTGCCAAGATCCACGTAGGCGAGTTCCAGGCCAAAGTTCTGGTTGAACTGATACCCCCCGAAGATCTTGTAGCCGGTGTCCTTGCCATCCACCGTTCCCGACGTGATCAGGTCGGGGACGGCGTTATCGTTGTCGAAATCGCTCTGGCCAACGCTGCCACCGACATAGAACCCTTGTGCAGAAGCCTGGGACGCCGCGACCAACCCACTTAACACCAGAACAGAAGCCGCAATCGATTTAGCTGCTTTCATCTGCGTATCTCCTTTACCGTAGTGCGGTTGATGATGCTCATTACAGCCTGGTTTCAGAGTCGAACTTTCATCACTGCAACTCTGATCCCGCGATTATCGTAGCGCGTTGCCCCGTCGCTGAATATCCCATGTTCAAGGGATAGGGATACCTCTGGGACAGCGGTTGTTCATTGAAATAGTAGGCAGTTCCAAGTTACTGTTTACCGGGCGCTTCCTGGCCAGCCCGAGTTCGGTCAGGAGCGTCTTGGGCTGCATCGACCCACGATCCACAACCCATGCATTTGTCTTCAACCAGGCGGCTTCTGGACCGACTTGCCGATCCTGCGCGCCTGGGACATCAGCCCTTCCCGGGTAAGCGCATCGCTGACCGGCAACCCCGCATCGCGCAGGCCCTGCGCCGTCCAGACGTTGCAGGTGCGCAGCAGACTGAACGGCTCCCGCCCCGGGTAGAACCGGCTGTCGCCGTACAGACCCGGCCCGAGCGGCGCGACGACCGGCGCGCCGGCACGGTCGTAGGCGTCGTGGATGGTGCGGATGAGTCGCTCGTAGTTGGCGGCGGGCAGCGAGAGCTCGACGATTTCGCTCGCCGGGAAGCTGCCCGTGAGCGGGCCGCGGATGCCAACCACGTGCAGCACGCTCGGATTGGATCCCAGCGCCACGCGCAGCGTCCCCCAGAAGCCCTGGTCGCGTCCCATGTAGTACTCGCGCTCGCCCCAGCCGACCTCGAGAAAGTCCGCCTGCGGGAAATCGCGGCTCTCCGGCCACAGCCCCGCGGGAATGTCGGCGCGCCGGACCGCGATGCCGGTGTGCGCGTCCTGGGTCACCAGCCAGAATGAGACAGCCGGCCCGTCGTGTAGCGGCGCCGGGCCGGGCGGCGTCGTGGTGCAGGCGCCGAACGTGAGCAGGAGCGGCCCCAGCAGGGCCGTTCTAAGAGCGCGTAAGAAAATGACGGGGCCGATTGAAACCACCCCCACCCTAGCCCTCCCCCTGAGGGGGAGGGAATGTACTTCCTCTCGGATAATAAGAAACTCCTTCCCCCTCAGGGGGAAGGTTGGGATGGGGGTGGGTCACAAGTTCTCTGACCATTCGTCTTGTTACGGCCCTCTAAGCCATCTCGACGCGGCGTTCACCGCGTCAGGACGCCGAGCTCGACCAGTATCTTCCGCAGGAAATCGGACTCCGCGCCAGTTCATAGTTCAAAGTTCAAAGTTCCAAGTTCCAGGTTCAAAGTTCAAAACCGGAACCCTCAAATCATAAACTACTCCAATCTTGCTTGAACCTTGAACCTTGAACCTTGAACCTTGAACCTTGAACCTTGAACCTTGAACCTGGAACAGGAACTCCCCTCATCCCTCATACTCCCACCTTCATCCTCAGGTTAATCGGGATACCGTGTCTGAGAAGCTGAGTTCTCGCCGCGAAGCGCCGTGGGCGTTGTGGACCGGGCTCGCCGGCGGGCTGGCGGCGGCGGTTATTTCGGTAATGGGCATCTTCAAGTCGGGCAGCTCGACGGCGGCGATCGGATTCATCTTCGTGCCGTTCGTGGCGGCCATCGCCGCCATCCCTGCCGGAATCTGGGGACTCGCGCTGGGGCACGTATGGCTGCACCTGCGCGGCGTGCAGCACAGCAGTCATCCCGCGCTGCTCGCCGCGGCGTGGGTGTTCGCGCTGGCGGTGCCGGCGGTCATCGGCTGGGAAACCTGGCGCGGCCTCGAGCTCGAGCGCGTGGTGCAGGAAGTATCCCGCATGGACGGCCGGCGGCTCGACGCGGCATTCGAGCGCTCGCCGTTGAACCGCGACAAGTATTTTCTCGGCGCGATCGCCCAGAACGCGGCGGCGAGCGCGGCGCTCCTCGACCGCATTGCCGCGCTGCCCGGCGATGAATACTACGATTCGATGGGCTCGTTCTGGAACGTTACGGGCGCGAATCGCAAGGGGCTGGCGCTGATGCGGCTCATCGCCTACAACCCGAACGTAAGTCCGGCAACGCTGGAGCGGCTCGCCACCGGACCGCGCGCCGAGAAGGTGCTGCACGACGTGCTGCGCAACCCGGCGACGCCGATGAAAGTGCTCGAGCCGCACTTCGATTCGACGGATTACCTGGTCGAGTGGGGCCTCGCCCTCAACCCGAACACGCCGCCCGCGGTGATGGAGCGGCTGTCGAGGAGCAAGGATCTCCACGCGCGCATGAACCTCACCTACAACAAGGCTACGCCGCCGGAGATCCTTAAGCGCCTGGCGCAGGATCCCGACGAGACCCTCGCGCGCAATGCGCGGCAGGCGCTCGA